>JAKVCN010000002.1 GCA_022448585.1 Puniceicoccaceae bacterium
GCTAGTACCTGATTTTATTACCGATCGCGACAGCATACGCGATTTATTTGCCGGTATCACGCCGCAAAACACTGGAACCGCTTTTGGGCCCGATGCAATTAACACCAGAGATTCCGTCTTTGCGCTCGGTGAAGTTTCGCACCGTTTTAGCGATGAATTAGAGTTAAAAGTCGCCGTTGCGTACGAAAATGTCGATGGTTTAACACTTAACCCAGGCGGTTCTTCTAATGGCCTACAACATTCAATAAGCACAGGCATCAGCTATAAAATTCCTAATCTTGACTATGACAGCACTGCGTTCAGTGCGACTGCCTCTCAAGACTTCTATGATCTAAATTTCGCCTCCGAAATAAATGATGTATTCGATTCTAATGATCTAAATCAAATTGAAGCGGATATTCGATCTGCAATCTCTGGATATAGTATTGGTGGAAGATTAAATAAACTTAAATGGGAAGACCATGCAGACAATTTATATGACATCTATGCTGCTAACGATGCTGCCACTATAGATTCAGAAATAAGTAATGCAGTGGACTCATGGGTGTCATTTATGTCGTCTTCAAACGCTAATAACCAGTTACGAGTAACTAGGGTTCAAGCACTTGCAGATAAAGCATACGCAGATGCCAAAGCTTTCGCAGAGAGCAACCCAGATAGCGTTGCTGCCCAAGAAGCTTACCAAAATTTTGATACGACTGCTAATGGATACCTAATTAATCTGATTTCCAATCAATACAGAGATGCAAGTGCTAGCGAAGCTAGCATGAAACAAGCCTGGGGTAACATAGCCCTAGATTTGCAGGGTGCAAGCGCTCAGGTTCAAGCAGCTATCCGTGCAGCAGCTAGTAATGGAGAGCTCCACCCATATGCTAATACTTTTAATAATGATAACCCTGGCGTAGACACGGCGGTATGGGCAGTGGGTAACCAAAACGTGTCTCTTGATACCTATATCTACGACGCCTTCAATAGCCTATCGCTTTCCACAATTCTTAGGCCATATGCTGAAGAAAATTACACCTTAGAGCAGATTGCAGATATTATAATTGATGCCTACGTCAAGGATGGCGATTACACGATAGAAACGATAAGTGCAGCGCACGGGCTTGTCCAAGATCGGCTCAAATACTTGAATCCAAATTATGATGTGGGCGCGGAATTATGGACTATCGGCAACGCCTTTACCGCAAACGGGGATGTACAGTCTATCGATCAACTAGTATACGATGTATTCAATGAATTGGACACAGAAAACGATATTTCTCGGCCCAGAAACTCTCTTGGACGACAAGCATGGGCGCTACAACAGTACATTGACTTGGATACGCTTAATGCGCAAATATCACAACTGGGCGTAGAAGGTCTAACCGCAATCTTAGCGACCAACGCAGCTATACCAACTTGGATGGGAACAAGTAATGGTGGTACTATTGCCTATCCGGGAGTCGATACAAATGGCAATCAACTAGTCGATACAAGTGAACGCTCTGCGCAACAAAGAGCACTTGCTGAAGATATAGCACAAAAGCTAGTTGCAGGTGCGGGTGGCAGCGGGGCTAAACTTTGGTCAGCAATCCGCGATATAGAGGATCTATTTTCTTTCCAACTACATCCAGAAAACGATGTCAAATGGATGTGGACAGGGACTATATTCCCCGCCCTAATTAGTAATCTTGGAGCCCTTACTACTAATCCCCTCAGTAGTAGTGGCGAGATTAACCCGTCTTTATACACCACAAATAATGAAATATTAGTGCCCTTTACGCGTTCTTTGTGGACACGAGGATATACTAAGGATGAAAATGCATCTGCACGAATCACACTAAATTACACACCCGATTCATCATTTCTACCAGGCAAGCAACAACTGCTCTTCGGCTTAGACTTAGACCGGCGTGAGGCAAGTCAGCGACGAGAGGAACAGTTCCAAGAAGGAAGTTTGATCTATGGAAATGGAGTAGCCCTCAATCGTGACACAGCCTATAACTATGCACTTTTTAGTGAGATACTAAATGCGAATTTTGTTCGCCGTTTTGATATGAATCAAAATGGCTACAATCTACCAGGAGGCGCAGAAAACGTCCTAGTCACACTGCGTAATCTTCCTGTTAATCCTGACAACACAACAGTTTTTTATGAAACTTACTCGGCGCAAACTTCTGTGGATACCACTGGCTTGTGGGCAGCTGCCTCTGGCTCTTATTACGATGGCCGCTTGCGTACACTGTTCGGTGGGCGTGTTGATACCATCAAAATTGAAAGCAGCTTCCAAGATTACAAGATTCGTGAATTACCCCGTGGGTTCGAAGAGGGAACTCGTAATCGAAAAACGCCTGAGCCAAATACATCCGATGTTACAACTGTGAAATACGACGGTTGGGATTTTGGATTTCCACTAACAGAGCGTGAAGATGATAGTACGAATGCTTTTTTAACGCCATCAATTGGAGGCTTATTCTGGATGACTGAAGAGTTAGCTATTTTTGCTAATTATTCGAAGTCGGTTATATCTCCGACTGGTTTTCAGTATGATGTATTTGGTGTGCTGACTCCACCTGAGACTGGTGAAGGAAGAGAAGTTGGGCTAAAATATGCATCTGCTGACGGAAAAATTAATGCACAGATTATGACATTTAGCATTGATAAGAAAAATGACCAGCGATCCAATTTAAGCTATCCACAAATGCAAGCTGCATTTCCTGCTAGTGATCCTGCAAATGCAGCAATTTGGGATGTTGAAGTTGTCCGAAATCAGGACGGTTCTCCAATATTTGCAACAGATGCTAATGGTAATATAGAAACTACTGCTGACGGGCAACCATTAGTGCGAAGGCGTGTAACTTTCGATCCACTTGGTTCACGTGTTGCCAACGAGGAAATTAGAAGCCAAGGACTCGAGCTTGATTTTTATTATAATCCTATCAATCAATTATCGATCTTCTTGGGATACGCCTACTTAGATACAAAAATTCTAAATTCTTCATTGCCAGTCCTTGAAGGCTTAGAGCTTCCTGGCACTGCTGCGCACAATGTAAATATGACAGTGCGCTACTCATTCCCATATACTAGCAAATTAAGAGGATGCTTTGTATCTGTGAATCAAAAGTTTCGCTCTGGCGCCCTTCTCGATAATTACTTCACTGATCTAGATTACGACGGTGATCAAGATTTCTTCGCTACAACTATCAATAGAGGACTAGATACCGAGGAAATCCTTCAACCCGAATATTATAGCCTGCGCCTTGAAGACCAAATGATCACTGACCTATCTCTAGGCTGGAATGGTCGATTAGGTCCGGACAGGGACGCCCCTCGTGCGCGAATACAGCTGACGATAAATAACATATTTAATGCTTTAGATCTGTATAGCACTGGAACAAATAGAGCTCGCTATACAGATGAGACAACATATCGTATCTCTGCAGGGCTGACATTCTAAGCGCAGCAATAGTTAAGCACCTTTATGTCAGCGTACTTGAAAGCTATTGCACAATCGCTGCTAGCCTTGTTAATTGTTTGTGGGCAGTTAACAAGTAAAGAGATTTTGGTACGATCATGGGCACAAGAAGGATATCTTCGCCCAAGCTTAGAAGATGGAACTCAATTAGAAGAAAGCTACGTCTTTTTCAAAGGTGAATACTATCCAGGAGCGTACCTAAAAAGCTCTGATCAGTCCACTAGCTTTCTTGAAGTATCTACTCTGCTAGAGCAGCATTTAGCATCTCGTAATTACCGACTAGCAAAACATCCGAGTGCAGCAGATTTTTTCTTAGTGATCCACTGGGGGGAACTCACCCCAGAAGCGGATGCCTTTGAAAATGACATAGATGCAAGCTTTGACGATGATTTCGGCGACGATGTAAATGCATTTAATATGAGTGGTGTCGCAGAATCTGCAAAACGTAAGAACGCTCAAATCATAGGAACTTCAAGCATGTATGATATGCACATATACTCAATGAAGCGTCAAAAACTTGAAGAAGCTGTGCAAATTGACCGCTATTTTATAAATGTTATCGCATTTGCCACTACGGAAATGAAGGCTCGCAGTGAAGACGCTCCTCTTCCAGAGCCTAAATGGATCACTCAACTAAGCGTGCCTAGCTCACGCCAACTTGAAGATGCAACTGCCTTCGATATTCTAGCAAAAACCGGGGCTTCTTATTTCGGTGAGAATGTAAGCGATCTAGACTTTATGCGAGAAGGAGAAAAACGAGGTGTCGTCAGAATTGGTGAACTAGAATTCATTGAAAGCTTGCCATCTGAAGATTCTGAAAGCTCCGACTAGGTAAATACTATACAAGCTGATTTTATAGAAGCTAAATACTCTGAGACTCAGTGTAAGCTTGTTATAGTTCAATTAATATGAAGTCCTTGATCCCCTAAAAGTAGCTAAATAATTCATCCAATTCTTAAAATCTAGCATAAAAAAAGGGGCCTCTATGACAAGACCCCTTGAATTAATTAAACGAACAGATGCTACTTATTGAGCACACTCAAAACTATAATGAGTGTTACAATGCTCGTAAGACTTGCACCACTTCCAATGAAGCTATCAACAAGACCTGTGATGTTACCGATAATACCCATGCCAGCGGCTTCGCCGAAAACAGCAGTGACTACGATAAGAAGGCCGATAGCTGCAACGAGTAAACCTGAGATTCCTCCGATAGCTGACCTGATTTGGTTAATTGTATTTTCCATAGTTCTTTTTAGTTGGGGTTTGTTTTGTTTGTTCGGGATTCTGCTATGCGCGCTTACGCAGCAGAGCGAAGATTAGAATGATGGCAACGAGGCCAATGAAACCGTTTTCTCCGCCTATAGCGGCAACGATTACAGATAGGTTTCCGACCACACTGGCACCAAAAATGGCGCCTTGACCGAAAACGATTTCAGCAATTATACCGAGGGCGATCAGGCCTATTCCGAGTTCGGATATTCCTTTGATCACACTAGTTAGCTGTGAGGTTACTTTTTCCATTTATCTCCTTTGTTGGGGTGAACTAGTAGTCGCTAACGATGATTCACATGAACCATCAGCACCACTAGAAAGGCAAAGCTGCGCGTCTATGCGCCAAATTAGGGGAAGATTCAGAAGGCTGAGACAACGCTGTCTGGCCAAATTCCAAAATACATGTATAAAACACGTCACTGAAAAACAAAATAACGATAATATTTCACAAGTGAAGTACAATTTACTAAGAGTACTATATTAATTATTTATATATTATTTTAGAAATTATTATATTATTCTTTTAGTCTTTAAAATGATTTAATACTATTTGAATTACAAATTATATTGTTTCTTGCTAATATATTGCAAAAAAACCTTTTGAGCTCAATATACTGCAACTAGCCTGTAGTATGAGTCTCATTTATAATAAAGAGGTTCATAACACTGCCAGAAGATAAACAGGTAAGTATGTAAGCTATATGATCGCGGTATGTTTTTGCTTTAGTTAAGGCAAATGACGATGAATATAAAAATGGAGGCGCGGGTCGGAATCGAACCGACGATAAAGGATTTGCAGTCCTCGGCCTTACCACTTGGCTACCGCGCCTAACTCAGTTGATCAAAAAGACCGAGCGCAGGGCGAAGATCAAGTGAAAATTAGAATAAAAGTGTACATTTATTTGACTCAAAGTAATAAATTCACCGATTCAATATTCTAAAGTACACAACAAAGCTCATATGTATCCCTCCATCAGAAAAAAAGTAGCCAAGATATTTAAAAGCGAATTAGTAAGCCATACTAGTGCAAAATTTATGCCCAATTTGGCTCAACTAAATGCCGCGCTACACGATTTGCCGGATCCAGAAACTTGCTCAGAATTACGCTTCAAATGCCCTCTAAAAATTAATAAGCAAATTAAGCACATTGAGTTCAAGCGCATTCGAGTTAGAAGGGGTAGTAAGCGCCCGTATCGATGGATATATCAAGGTAAAATTTTGATCCGTAATCAAGATATCTAACCATTTAGTAGCCTACTCTTTACAGTATTGCTCTCCATTTTTATCCTACAGGAACAGGCTTAATTTTCCATATTTTCTCAGCATATTCACTGATTGTTCTGTCTGAAGAAAACTTACCCATGCTTGCTGTATTAAGAATTGCCATCTTAGCCCAAAGCTTCGTGTCGCTATAAGCATCATTTACTGCCTCTTGTACACGAATATAGTCAGCATAATCAGCTAAGCAGAGGAATGGATCCCCGCCTTCTAGCCAACTACTGCACAAAGGAGCAAATGCATCGCTTTCTCCAGGTGTGAAGTAATCAGATCGAAGCCAATCAATCACAGCTTTTAGTTCCCAATTACTATTATAGTAATCGTACGAATTATATCCACTAGCGAGCAGCTCATCAACTTCTTTAACGCTGCTGCCAAATATAAAAATATTCTCTTTGCCAACTTCTTCTAGAATTTCTATATTTGCACCATCTAAAGTACCAATAGTAAGAGCTCCATTAAGTGCTAATTTCATGTTTCCAGTACCCGAAGCTTCCTTACCTGCAGTCGATATTTGCTCCGACAAATCAGCAGCTGGTATCATGCACTCCGCCATTGTAATTCGATAGTTTTCAGGAAAAACAACTTTCAACTTATCTCTAATGCGTGAGTCACCGTTAATCTTTTCTCCCACTTTGTTAATCGCACGAATGATATTTTTAGCTAATACATATCCAGGTGCAGCTTTAGCACCAAATATAAAGACCCGTGGGTTCATCTCGTAATCTGGATCGTTTAGTAGCCGCCTGTAAAGAGTTAGAATATGGAGTAAATTCAAATGCTGGCGCTTATACTCGTGCAATCGCTTTATTTGTACATCAAACAATGCCTCTGGATTAATCTCCAACCCGCAATTCTTCCGCACATAAGCCGCAAAAGCTACTTTATTAGCATGTTTAATAGCCATGAACTTTTTTTGAAAAACTGCATCATCAGAAAAATTGGCTAATCGAGTCAGTTGCTCTAAATTCTTTGGCCAACTCTCACCTATCGTGTCATTAATTAAGGCGCTAAGCTTAGGATTACACGCAAGTAACCAGCGGCGAGGAGTAATGCCATTAGTCATATTCACAATTTTTTCTGGATATAGATGGTGGAAAGTAGCGAATAAATTTTTCTTAAGCAATTCCGTGTGTAATGCCGCGACCCCATTGACCATAGAAGTTCCTATAACTGATAAATAGGCCATGCGTATCATCTTGGTATCCCCTTCCTCAATGATGGATAACTCAGCTTTTTTACAATCGTCTCCTGGCCACTTTGCTTCCACCTCGCCCTTTAGAAAACGATCATTTATTTCATAAATGATCTCCAGATGGCGAGGTACCACTTTCTCAAATAATGGTACGCTCCACTTTTCTAAAGCTTCTGGTAATAAGGTATGGTTGGTATAATTACAGGTACTTTGAGTAATCTCCCAAGCTGCATCCCAAGCAAGCTTATGTTCATCAACGAGCAGACGCATAAGCTCAACAATGGTAATAGCTGGATGCGTATCGTTTAATTGTATAACATTGTATCTAGAAAAATCACCCCAATCATCATGAGCTTGCAGGAAACGGCGAATAATATCCTGCAAGGAACAACTTACGAAGAAATACTGCTGGACGAGGCGTAACTCTTTGCCGTTCTCGGTAGCATCATTCGGATAGAGTACTTTGGAAATCGTTTCACTAATTGCTTTTTCGCGTACTGCCTCCACATAACCACCCTGATTAAATACATTAAAATCAAACTCCTGTGTCGCTTTAGAATCCCACAGGCGAAGAAAATTTACGGTACTACCCCCGTAGCCAATGATACCAATATCATACGGTACGCCCTCAATTGACTTATGGTCGAGCCAAATTGGATCTAATTGCCCCTTGTCGTTAATCTGATGCTCCACACGACCATACACTTTGACTATTTGTGAAAAGTTTGGACGCATCACTTCCCATGGGCATCCTTTCTCCTGCCAAGCATCTGGATGTTCAATTTGATGACCGTCTTTAAATTCCTGACGAAAAAGACCAAATTCATAGCGAATACCATAACCCACTGCAGGTAAGTCAAGAGTCGCCAAGGAATCGAGAAAACAAGCTGCTAAGCGTCCTAATCCCCCATTACCAAGACCCATGTCTGCTTCCTCGCAAACAATACTATCCAAATCTTGCCCCAATTCTTCTAATGCCGCACGAGTTGCAGAATAAATTCCGCTATTATGTAAATTATTGAGCAGTAAGCGACCCATTAGATACTCCAGACTCAGATAATAAGCTCTACGTACCTTTAACTTATTATGTACACTCTGAGTATACATAAAGCGGTCTAATAAGCGGTCACGTATTGCAAAACAGGTTGCCGTCCACCACTCGTCACCTTTTGCGTTTTCTGGATGTCTAGCCAAAGTAAAGCGCAAGTGATTCAGAATAGATTTCTTTAATGAATTCACATCTGAATCGATACTAAACTTAAAACTGTTTTGTAGTAAATCCGGCTTCTTTAAAGACATTTTTTAAGCTCCTTTTTAAATACTTTTTTGGCAAATTGTGTTTTGATAATCATAGTAATTCGCTTTTTCTTGCTGAAAAAAGCAACTACTTTGCAGATCGTAAGAATGTATATGGCTCATGATTAGCTTATCTACCAGTTACCTCCTTACATGGTAGTAGTGCAGCATCCCTCATACCATGTATAATCTTCTTATCAGCTGGACATAAGGTTGCTAATACTCCGCGCAATTGCACCTCTTTTATATCCCCATTTATGAAATAATATGGGCACAAACGAACACGGTGGTCCAAAGTTACGGCTTTGCCATTAGTACTATAAATCGGATGCGGTAAAAGCTTTGGTTTTTGGTAAGTCTGTAAAATATGCAATGAGTTCCCTGCCATAGCAATCGATCGATTGATAGCAAATTCCCACTCTTCCAAAGAGCAATCACTTCCTAAGGTAACACTTCGGGCGCCCCATGCAGTCTCATGAAAGCCACTGATCTTGAGAATTAAATTACGTTCTTTCTTGCCTGCTCTGGCAAGTTGCTCCCATCGGTGTATTGGTTTTCCCTTCACATAAGGCGCATCCAACATAGCATTGGGTGGTAATTCAACCGGATCCATCACCCACGTTTGAGGCACTACTTTGTAAAGCATCTCATAAGATTCTTTTGGTAGATTTTCCTTCCAAAAGTCCTCTAAAATCGGATGATGAAAAAGCGCTAAACTAAGTTTTTCTTCTTGGAATGGTCGCATCGGCGGGGTCAAACAAAGTCGCGACTCATTTCCATCTTCTAATAAAAAATCTGAAATTGATATATTTTCTAAATCAAATAACTCCCAGAAACGATACACAATATCTACTTGCTGAGGATCTCCATCGATATCGACACAAATTGTATCGCCTAATGGCATAACCAAGTCAGGGTGAAATACATGCACGCGGCGCCCAAGCTGACGCATCTGTGAGGCTAACCATTCCATCTCTGGGCGGTAGGTCGACGCTTCATCACTTACAATAATAGCAATGTACGGGGCAGTTAGACTTGGCGCCTGAGAACACAAAGTTGCATAAAATGCGTCGATCATATCGATGCCACTAGCACCTACTAATGCATCACCATCGCAGTTAGCATATAGATTATTAAGAAAGGCTGTTAGACCAATACCTCCTGGAACTGAATCTATTTCAGTGAGTGCGAATCCACTATCAGTAAGAAGTAAATCTGGACGAATTATCAGAGGAGACGAACCTCTTAAGGCTTTCGAACGAGCATGCTTAACTAATGCTGGAGGCTTCCCTCTATCCAAATACTCCGCAACCCATGGCGCACGTAAATTATTATTACGCATAAGGTTCTTATCTTCGGCTGAGCGTAAATACAGAACCTCTTGAGCGTGATAGAAATCGTTACACGCTTTACCAATAATATGGATTTCCCTCACTTGCTCGGCAGTCAGCTCGAAGGCTTTGGGCGAATAGCGCCATGTCTTATTTTTGAACAAACTTTGCCCAGTGAATGCTTTTTTCAAGGTAGCATAACTAAGCCCGTCATTGGTCTTTTTAGAGTCATTCATCACCAAACTCCCGATCACCAGCTGACTTTCTAGAAGTCGGCCCTCCTGCACGTAACCATGCATGAACAAAAGAGTCTAATTCTCCATCCATCACACCTTGTACATTGCCCTCCTTGATACCAGTACGCAAGTCAGTGACAAGTTGATAGGGTTGAAAGACATAGGATCGAATCTGATTACCCCATGCAATATCTCCCTTTTCTCCATAAAATTTTTCCATCTCACTACGCTTATCGTCTAACATTTTTTCATAGAGACGAGATTTTAGAGTACGTAGCGCGGTGGCTTTATTTTTTATCTGAGAACGCTCATTCTGACAGGTAACAACTATATTACTAGGTAAATGCGTTAGGCGCACAGCAGATTCAGTACGATTGACATGCTGACCACCCTTTCCGCTAGCACGATACACATCCGTGCGAATTTCGGTTTCTGGTATGTTCATATCTATATCATCTTCAATCTCGGCAATCACATCAACCGAAGAAAAAGAAGTGTGTCGCTTAGCATTTGAATCAAAAGGACTGATGCGCACAAGACGATGGACACCGCGCTCCGCTTTTGCGTAGCCATAAGCATTCGGCCCTACGATACGTATTGTAGCAGAGCTAATGCCTGCCTCTTCACCAGGCATTATGTCTTGAATATCTACAGTAAAGCCACTGCGCTCAGCCCAGCGCGAATACATTCGAAGAAGCATCTCCGCCCAGTCACAGCTTTCGGTGCCTCCTGCGCCAGCATGAACAGTCAAAATAGCATTACAAGCATCGTGAGGCCCAGTTAAAAATGATGCTAATTCAAGAGCATCTAATTTTAACTGTAGAGACTCAACTAGGTCGATGACTTCTTGTTCATAACTTAATTGCTCCGAGTTATCACTAATCTCATTAACCAATTCATACATAGCATTGAGGTCAGCCACTTCCAAATTAAATGCCCTCGAAGGATTTATAGCAGCTTTCATGCGATTAGCAGCAGCAATGACTTTTTGCGCGGCCTGTTGGTCTTCCCAAAAACTTGGTGCCGCCATCTTTTCTTCAAGCGCAGCAATTTTTACTAATTTTTTTTCTCCGTCAAAGATACCTCCATATATGGCCAGCACGGCGCGTAATATCTTTTATCTGAGAGCGAACTTCGGGTGTTATTAATTGCATATCTTACAAGGTATAAGGGAACGACTAAAATAAAGCAAAAACATCTAATTAGTGTTTATTTTTTTATGATGGTCCCAGGGTAATTGAACGGAGGATGGGGTATGATTCCAGACCTCAAATGACTGGAAGATCTTACCTGGGTTAAGGATTCCTTTAGGGTCCAAGGCATTCTTAACTGCGCGCATCGCAGCGATCTCAGCCTGCGTATGTTGCATTGGTAAAAAAGGTGACTTTGCTAATCCAATACCATGCTCGCCGGTAATTACGCCTCCGAGATCGACTACTTTCTTAAGCAGCTTTTTAATCCCAATCTTGGCCTTATGTGCCTGATCTTTATTACTCTGATTGTACATTATATGTACGTGTAAATTACCGTCACCAGCGTGGCCATACGTTGGCGTCGCTAAACCAATCTCTTTTTTTAGTTGCAGAGTGTAGCGGATGAGTTCCGCCTGTTTCTCAATAGGCACAACCACATCTTCATTTAGTTTTGTGTCAGCAATTAAGTACATCGACTGAGAGCAAGTTCGTCGTACTTGCCAAATTTTTTCCGCCTGGCTTGCTGTACTCGCGACATGTTGATAAACTGCAATTTGAGACATGAAACTAAGTAACATTTTACGCTGATTGCGCACTTCACTTTTGTGACCATCTAACTCAATTAAAAGAATCGCGCCACCTGAACAGCCAGAAAAAATTGGCTCTCCAGTAAATTCTTCAGCACACGTGACCGATTGCCGATCAAGAAACTCAAGAATTGATGGTTGAATACCCGCTTTTAACAATCCGACAACTGCGCGAAGGGCAGCAGCCTCAGTCTTAAAAGCAAAGATTGCTGTGCAAGTCTTGTCCGGCATAGGAAGAAGCCGTAATGAAGCAGCAGTAATGACTCCTAAAGTACCCTCAGATCCAATCCATAAATCCCGAAGATTGAGGCCGGAAACATACTTTTTCAGAGCTAACCCCCACTGCACTCGACTCCCATCAGCTAAGTAGCCCTCAAGCCCAAGAACATAATCCCTAGTCACCCCATATTTTACACAACGCATACCACCGGCATTGCAGGCGATATTTCCTCCAATTGTAGAGTATTTTTTAGAGGATGGATCTGGCGGAAAGAATAAGCCGCGCGCTGCTGCTCGCTGCTGTAATTTATGAGTGACCACTCCCGCCCCAACAGTCGCAATCTTGGAAACGGTATCGATACGAATACTTTTGAGCGCCGATACATCGAGCACCCAACCACCGTTAACAGGCACTGCAGAACCAGTGGTCGAAGATCCAGCACCACGTGGAGTGACTGCTATGCCATTACTGTGCGCGAGCTTAAGTAAAATACCTATATCCTGCGCTTGCTTAACTTTTACCACCGCATCGGGCAAAAATGAAAGTCGTAGATTATCCAAAGAAGCTTCGTAACAGCTACTCGTATCTGTATAGACTCGCCCAGGTAACTTTCGGCGAAGCATGGTGAGCGCTTTAGAACTAGGACTTTTTTTACGAGTTAGCATACATATGATTAGGTAACACTTAGTTAAGGAACAGAAACTTAGAATTAAGACAAGCCCGAGAAGTTAGATAGATGCTAACTAAGTAAGTCTAATTTCAGAAATGTAATGAAGATTTACCATTGCACATAAGCGAGTGCACCGCATCTTTTGCCCCTATGCTACAAGCAGGTATAGTCGGTCTTCCCAATGTGGGTAAAAGCACACTCTTCAATGCACTCACACGCACGCGCAAAGCAGAATCAGCAAACTACCCATTTTGCACTATTGATCCTAATGTTGGCGTCGTGCAAGTACCAGACACACGCCTAGAACCACTACAAGAGATCGCTAAAACAGATAATGTTATTCCTGCGGCAATAGAATTCGTAGATATTGCTGGCTTAGTCGAGGGCGCTAGTAAAGGAGAGGGATTAGGTAATAAATTTCTCGCTAATATTCGCGAAGTAGATGCCATCGTACATGTCGTCCGCTGCTTTGTGGACGATGATATAATACACAACATGGGCTCAATTGATCCACTAAGGGACATAGAAGTCATTAACACTGAATTGATTCTAGCCGACATGAGCTCACTGGAGAGTCAAAAAGAAAAAGCAGTAAAAAAAGCGCGTGGCGGCGATAAAGCGGCTAGTGAGAATATTGCTTTAATCGATCGATTAATTCCTCATCTTGATTCGAATAAACCTGCGATTACACTTGATATAAACGAAGATGATAAGCCTGTTCTCAAGCGCTTATGCTTACTTTCTGCCAAGCCTGTATTGTATGCTTGTAATGTAGCAGAGGAAGATCTAGCTAACCCATTAAAAAATGAATTTGTATCGCAAGTAGAGCACTATGCTAAGGAACATCATGGGGCTGCTGGAACCTGTATAATTTCTGCATCCGTGGAATCTGAACTAATTGATTTTGATACAACTGAAGCAACCGAGTATTTGGAATCGTTAGGAGTTAATGATTCTGGTGTTTCGCTATTAATTCGCGCTACCTATGAGCTACTTGGTCTAGCTTCCTACTTCACAGCAGGTGTTCAAGAAGTCCGTGCTTGGACTTTTAAAAAAGGCATGAAAGCACCAGAATGCGCTGGGGTCATCCATACCGATTTCCAAAGTGGTTTTATCAAGGCTGAAATTGTCTCTTACACAGATCTAACTGCTGCTGGAAGTATCGCAGGGGCTCGTGAAGCAGGAAAATATCGCCTCGAGGGCAAGGACTACGAATTTAAGGACGGCGATGTAGCGCTATTTCGCTTTAATAACTAATATAAGCTGTGGTCTTTAATTGGCTACTATTGTTGCAGAGTTAAATCCTTTAATTTATACTTTTATATGCTGTTAAATAAATCCAAAAAACAAATAACCCTGTTAATTTGTGGATCAATATTACTGCTGCTATTAAGCGGCTGTGAGGATGCTGTAGTGGTTAGCTATTTAGTTCCAAAGAGTCCAGCTTCAACTACCGTACAGACATTACCGGAAGAAGGAACTGTCAAACCGGATTTAAGTCAGTTAAGCAAGACACCTGAAACTAAGATACCCCCCCAAACAGAAATGCAGCTTCTAAAAGGCATGCAAGGTAGCGCAGATGCGCAACCAGAAATTATTTTTTCACTTCCAGATGGCTGGAACGATGCAGGAAGTTCTGGTATGCGCAAAGCTAACCTGCGAATTAATGATCCTAGTGGTAGCGCAGAAGTCACTGCATTATCCTTTCCAGGTGATGTTGGTGGAAACTTAGCTAACGTTAACAGGTGGTGCGGGCAAATTGAGCTTAACTCAATAGACCAAGCTCAACTAGAATCTATTAGCAAACCCATAACTATATCGCATCATAGAGGCACCTACCTTCGCCTTCAAGGTCCGCAAAAATCTATTTTGGTCGGCATACTTCCTTTTCATGGAAATACATGGTTTTTCAAAATGCTGGGAGATACTGCTACAGTACTAGCGAATGAATTGGCTATGAAAAACTTTTTAGATTCAGTGAATATCCACGATACAAATCACTAAATAATGTATAAAATGCTGAAAAATATAGCATCTGTGCGACTTACGGTAGCACTATTGTCACTCTCCGTAGTACTCATTTTTTTCGGTACTCTCGATCAAGTAGAATATGGCATATGGCACACTCAGAAACTCTATTTTGAGAGCTTTTTCGTAATTTGGAAATACCCACAGACTTGGCCAAGCTATTCCTACTTGGGATGGATTCATGTTCCAATGTTAGGCGGTTATGCAGTCGGTTCGTTACTACTAGCTAACCTGCTAGCGGCATTTGCTTCGCGCTTTAAGCTTAGCGTCGCAAAGCTTGGCATTAACGCAATTCACTTGGGGCTTATCTTACTGCTGATCAGTGAACTTTTAACCGATTTTTTATCCGTCGAAAGTCAAATGACTATAATCGAAGGAGAACGAAGCAACTACTCACAAACTGTGAGAGAAAATGAGCTCGTGATCATCGATCGAAGTGGAGCCTCACAAGATCTTGTACACAGTATCTCTGCCTCAAAATTAAGGCCTGGGGCACAAATTTCTATTCCTAACAGTGACTTGGAGATAAAAGTAATCGCATTCTACAAAAATTCAGTTCTTGGGCGCGGTACAGATGAGCAAGTCCAAAGGTTAGCAACACGAGGCGCTGGAAATAAAATGAATATATTAGCGACTCCAACTCCAATTGACTATGCAGAAGATGCGATTAACACGACTACTGCATACATAGAAGTACTTCACAGCAAACAGGTGTTAGGGACTTGGTTGGTATCGAATGTAATTGATGAGCGTTTTCCCGCTCAGAAGTTTCAAGCCGGTGGCAAGGATCTGGAAATTGCAATGCGCTACAAGCGCTATTACTATCCATTTGAAATCGAACTGTTGGACTTCTCCCATGAAAAGTATCCCGGGACCGATATACCATTTAACTACTCAAGCAAAGTAATCGCACGCCATCAACAAACAGGGACAGATCAGCAAGCACTAATTTATATGAATCATCCTTTACGCTACAGTGGACTGACTTTCTATCAGGCCTCATTTATGCCAGATGAAACTGCTACTATCTTACAAGTCGTGCGCAATCCTGGTTGGCTATTGCCCTATCTAAGCGTTCTTTTGATGGGCGCTGGTATGAGCTTTCAATTCGGACTACACTTCACGAAATTCTTAAATAAGAGGATTACCCAGTGAAAAGAGTTATTTACAGTATAGCCGCACTATTTGTATTGATAACTGTAGGGCGCCACTTACGCCCTGCTGGTGATAGCGTTGGATTTAATATTAACGAATTTTCAGAATTACCTGTCCAAGTTGGTGGGCGTATAAAACCTTTAGATACAGTAGCTAGAAACACTTTATTAGTATTATCTAGTCGGCAAAAAGTAATCACTCCAAGCGGCAAAATACTTTCTCCTATTGAGTGGCTTTTGGATCTAACTATGCGTCCGGAAAAAGCGGACACCTATCGAGTTTTTAAAATTGAATTTCCAGATGATCTTGGGCTTCTTGGCCTCGCACAAGAAGGTCAAAGATATTACTCCTTTAATGATCTTCTACCCCATTTTGAAGAGCTAAACAAATTAGCTGAGACAATAGACCCAGAGCATAAAAAAAGAACGCCTTACCAACAACAGATTTACAGCCTAAATCAAGGACTAACTCTGTACCACCGAGTGATGCACTCGCTACATCCGATTCGTTCTAAAGAAGGCCTCGATCAACTCATTGATGAGTATTCTAGCTACAATAGCTTAGTCCTCCCAGCCATGCAAGAATTGCGCAAGCAGCAAGCAGGAGAAGAGCATGATACTGCTTTACTTAGAGACTTTATTGCTTACGGAGACGACTACCTAAAACTATCGCAAACAGCCTACCTACGTATTGTGCCCCCACCGCCACCGGCCAACTCGATGGACGACTGGGAAAATATTGGACTAGATTTATTAGATGTGATTAAGGGAGAACCTATAAGTCCTTATACCACTGGCTATGCCTCCCTAACAATGGCATATCGAGCCAATGATGTTACCATGTTCAATCAAACTGTGGGGATATTAAGGGAAAGATTTATTGCAGATTTCCCAGGTGAGATTAAACGCGTACACTTTGAGCGAATCTTTAATAAAATACAGCCTTTTGCAGTCTCTATGGAGCTGTATGTCCTTGCATTTTTGGCAATCTGTCTTTCTTGGATACGTTGGGCAACTACATTAAATAAAGTAGCATTTTGGATACTACTACTCGCCCTACTAATTCACACAGCAGGCCTCATTTCGAGAATGTATATCCAAGGACGACCTCCAGTAACAAATCTTTACTCCTCAGCAGTTTTTGTTGGATGGGGCGCAGTCTTGTTAGGCGCGTTTTTAGAAAGATTCTACCGTAACGGGCTAGGGGCTGCGATGGCTGCACTTGTAGGATTTTGTACTTTAATAATAGCGCACCATCTTGCGATGGAAGGTGACACCTTAGAAATGATGCGAGCAGTACTCGACTCAAATTTTTGGCTAGCCACCCATGTAGTGATTATAACATTTGGATATTCAGCAATGTTCTTTGCTGGAATGCTTGCAATAGCCTTCATAGTTGGAGGTATATTTGTTCGTAGTTTTTCGCAAAAATCTGCGCAAAATCTTAGTGGTATGGTTTACGGAATAACATGCTTTGCTGCACTCTTCAGTCTGGTAGGAACCATTCTTGGTGGCATATGGGGCGACCAGAGTTGGGGTCGATTCTGGGGTTGGGACCCAAAAGAAAATGGCGCGCTGATGATTGTTATTATGGGAGCCATACTCCTACATGCAAGGTGGGGAGGAGTCGTACGAGAACGTGGTATTATGGCTATTGCAGTCTTCGGAAATATAGTCACTGCGTGGTCTTGGTTTGGTACAAATCTGTTGGGTGTTGGCCTCCACAGCTATGGTTTTACCGATAAAGGCTTTAAATGGTTAGCCATATTCTGCCTCAGTCAGCTTGTTTTTATATTATTAGCCAATCTGCCCTGGACTTACTGGCGAAGTAATTTCGGAACCCTTCAACAATCACGAAAAAGATCACGTTTAATTTAATCATTCAAGCGCGCGGATGGGCTTGATTGTGTGCTTCTTTTAACCTCTTTACCGAGACGTGCGTGTAAATTTGGGTAGTGGAAAGATTAGCATGCCCAAGCAACTCCTGCACTGCTCGTAGATCAGCCCCATTATCAAGTAGATGAGTTGCAAAAGAGTGCCGTAGCTTATGGGGCGTCATATCCAGCGGTAATTCAGCGGCGCTTAAATGTAGTTTCAAACGTTTTTGCACTTGGCGCGGCTTCATTCTACGCCCTCCAATCAAAGTTAGAACTGGTGAGCTTGACATATTTTCGAGCTTAAAACGCTCAATAAAAGTGCGCAAGCAATCAACAGCAACCGATCCTACTGGACAAATACGCTCCTTTTGGCCCTTACCCATAACTCGTACTACCCCCTGCTCTATATCGACATGAGCAAAATCAAGATTACACAATTCGCTGACTCGTAAACCACCACCATAGAGCAACTCCAACATTAAACTATCACGCAAAGCATCAAATTCACTCAATTTTCCTTGTTTCCAAAGCTTTGCAGGAGCTTGTAATAAGAAAATCATTTGTACTTGCGTTAAAAATTTGGGTAATGGTTTATCCAATTTAGGTACACTCAATCCAGTTAAAGGATTGAGCTCCACAATTCCTTTAAGGCGCATGAATCCATAAAAGGCTTTTAACCCAGAGACGTGGATGTGGAGTGTGCGTCGGGCTAAAATACGACCTAAATCGACTATATAGGAGCGTACGTGTATTGGCTGAGCTACTTTTAACGAACTAGATTCTGGCATGTTTTTCTCTAGCCATTCACTGAAGCGTACGACCGCTTGCCGATAATTACGCACGGTGTTAGCGGAAAGACGCCGCTCCAATGTTAAATGTGTAATGAAGGCTTCTAATTCAGGACTCTGCATACAATTTATCAGAAAAAGCTTATCCGCTACTTTTTAAGCTCAAACCGTTCGATAATCTCACCAGCAAAGTAATGATATGCATTAGCTCCAACACCGTGTGGATCATATTCAAAAATTGACTGCCCAAAGCTGGGAGCTTCGCTAATGCGAATCGATCGTGGGATCGTTGTACGAAAAACAAGCTCATCAAAATGATTGCGAACCTCGCCAACAACTTGATGTGCTAAATTTGTGCGCTGATCAAACATCGTCATAAGAATACCTCCTAGCTCTAGCTTCTCATTCACTCCAGCTTCTCTTAATTTTTCCAACACATTGAGTATCTGTCCTAAGCCCTCCATAGCCATATACTCACACTGAAGAGCAATTAAAAGATAATCCGCAGCTGCCAGACTATTCATGGAAAGCATTCCAAGTGCTGGAGGGCAATCGATAATGATTACATCGTAATCTCCGCAATTACGAACAGGCTCAAGGCACTCCCGTAACTGTACTAGATAATTATCCCTTTGCACTAGCTCAATCTCAATTGCCGCCATGTCGACTTCAGAGGGAATTATATACAAATTATTACTCGTTCCAACAGGTTTGATTTTATCGAGCGCTACACCTTGACCACAAAGTGGCTCATACAAACTACTACCTTGAATCTTCTCTAAGCCAAGGCCACTTGTAGCATTTGCCTGAGGATCTAGATCGATTAAAATAGTACGAACTCCTTTAGCCGCGAGCGCATAGCTAGTATTGATTGCCGTCGTCGTTTTTCCAACACCACCTTTCTGATTAGCTATAGTAAATACCGTCGCTGCCATAATAATATATTTAAGTTAGCCAGCCTTCTCGTCGAGCAGAAAGGCTCGGAAAGAACACAGGAGATAAGCTATCATTACTTAGCCAGAAGAAATGCTCGCACAATTGGTGTTAAAATAATTCTTAATGCATTAAATTACGAATAATGTTGAATCTTTCTGTAGAGCTCGATTAACCAATAATTCTGGTATGGAGAAGTGGCTGAGTGGCCGAAAGCGCTTCTTTGCTAAAGAAGTGAACCTCAAAAGGGTTCCGCGGGTTCGAATCCCGCCTTCTCCGCCATTTCAATTACTTGATAATTTCTTGGCAATCCTAGATAAAAAGTGTGACATAAAATCAATATTAAGTTTTTAATATCACGCATTAAGGTAGTAGTAAGTAGAGTGATAAAGATTTGAAAAAAATAGAAAAAAGTAACTAATTCACAAAGCTTAAATTAAAATTTAGACAGTTTACTGGAACGAAAACTATGTTCGAAATAGAACTAGAGCTTTCCATGTTTGAGCAATCAGGCTGTAGATTTTTTGCTCCTTAAATAAACGAAAAAAAGTATAGTTTACTAGATAGGTATTAGTGATGTCACGGACTTCAAAGAAGATGTTATAAGTCTTTTTGGCGCCAATGTTTATGCCTTTGACCCTACCCCACATAGTCTAGAGTCGATTAAAAGAGACAAACTATCCGAAAAGTTTATCTTCCACGCACCTGCCACGCACCGGCTGCCGCTGGCAATGACGGCATTGAAGTAAAAGTGCTCACTACATCATCGATGGCCAAATAACTTGTTCATAGTAATATTGATGTACTTATAATGGATATCAAGGTGCCGAATATGATATAATTAACAGCCTGATTCGAGAATCCTCGTTAAGCACTAGCATCATATTAGTTCAATTCCACAACAGATTCACAGGTTCAACAAAGCAAAATAGAGAAGATACTGAAACCCTACTGAGGTAGGCAGAGTACAAGATTGCAGATATTTCTATTTCTGTACGAGAAATGTACTTTGCTTATTCGCCATAAAGTTAAAATCGAAATAAAAGATCTTTCTTCTACAGAGTGAATATGTAGTCAAAAAGACCCTTATTAAATTTCACCTGGGTAATATTTGACACTTTAGCCAAAGTTCCATCTGTGTAATGCTCGGATTTATGAGCAACATAGAATCCATTTACTTTTTTATGTTCCGAATAGTAAACCTCGGATAATACTGACTTTCCTGTAACACTATCGACCTCCTCTTTTAATATAACTTTAAGTTCTTGATAGTGCTCAAGGTCGATCCAAATGGATCTATATTCTGAGACTAAGCTATCATCTGCTATATCAATACGCACACACGGACGACCCCTAACTGTGCTAAACTCAACAACAGTTAAATCGAACAAGTAATCTTTTAAAGAGTAAAATAGAGTATTAAATGAACTTGAAGCAGAAAGCTTTTTAAGGGCTTCACCTTCAATCTCAGTAATTTTTTGTTTACCATCTTTCTGTAAAATTCGATTCCAGCCCTGCTCTCCATTATAAACAATATCAGTTCGAATGCCACTAGAGGAGAGTTGAACTTTCATTTTATTAGGACTTTTACGATAAAGCTTAAAATTACTTTGCACAGAGCTATCGCCGAAGTAAGAGACCATATTACCAGTTATAATTGCAGAATGTAATAAACTTAGATTTTGAAGTCCTCCGTTGTGACTCGCAAAATTCGTAAACACTTCGTGCACACTCGGTAATTCATTTATTTCCAAATTATACTTCGTGCTTTGCCCTTGACCGTGTGCATTTGGAAAGGCGCAAAACAAAAAACAAATAGGCAAAAAAACCAATAATAAATATTTTGAAATAACCATGAGGAAAAAGATAAACTACACCAATAATCTTAAAGTTGAATAATTATTCCACTTGAGAGAAAAAGTCGATAACTGCATCTATTATTGTATCTACATCCGCTAATTTTCCATCGCCCTCATATCCGCAGGCAAGTTGACCGCGTTGAGGCTCTATAAAAAAGTAACCGCGCTTTCGAAGTAGTGAAATATTTCCTTGGGTTGCACTGTGCGCCAGCATTTTGCCATTCATTGCAGGTGCAAGCATTGTTGGGGCTTGAGTCGCCAAATGAATAGAAGACAGTAAATCAGGAGAAAACCCTTGAGCAAAATTTGCCAAACAATGAGCGGTTGCTGGAGCGACCAGCAGAAGATCCGCTTGGTCCGCTAACTCTATATGGCTAGGTTGCCAAGACTCTGCTTCTTGCCACAAGTCATAGACTGCAGGATTCCGAGCTAATGTTTGCAGCGTTAACGGTTGTATAAACTGACAAGCTGATTTGGTCAGAACCGGAAAGACACTAATACCTAAATCAGTCAGGCGACTGGTAATATCTGCTGATTTGTAGGCAGCAATAGATCCTGTAACGCCTAGCACTACAGTACGATCGGCTAAGTTGGATTTTATACTACACACTAATACTAATAAAATACCGCGCGTAATCGCATCAAGTGCAAATTAAAAATCGTAAAGTGCATACAAGTAGTAGGAAACAAACTAAAAATAACAGAAGAAACTATATACATATAGGAGTAGAAAGTCCAATTAACTAAAACCCAATTACAAATCAAGTATGCAAAAATGGATTTAACAATCTGAAATGCGCGCTTTATTTCCTAACTAAACATGTTTGTATGTTTTTAGCATCAGTACATTTCATGCAAACTGGAACCATTACAAAATATAATGCTTTTAAGCAAATTGATCTACCGGATCGTACGTGGCCGAACCGATTGATTGAATGCGCACCAACTTGGGCAAGTGTAGACTTAAGGGACGGCAACCAAGCTCTTGCTGTACCGATGACCGTAGATGAAAAAATTGAATTCTTTGAATTGTTGGTTGCTCGAGGATTCAAAGAAATTGAAGTTGGATTTCCATCTGCTAGCGATACTGAATTTAATTTTATTAGACGTTTAGTAGATGAAAAACGTATTCCCGATGACATTACCATACAAGTACTCGTTCAAGCAAGGGAGCACCTTATACGTCGCACATTCGAAAGTTTATCTAACGTAAAAAGTGCAATCATACATTTGTATAATTCGACATCCCCTTTGCAACGAAGGGTCACGTTTAATAAAAGTAAGAAGGCTATTAAGGAAATAGCTGAAGAAGGTACTAGGCTAATTAAAGAATTAGTTACAAGCATTCCTGAAACAAAGATACGCCTACAATACTCTCCAGAGAGTTTCTCTGATACCGAAGTAGAATACGCCTTGGAAGTATGCGAAGCGGTCATGGAGATTTGGCAACCGAGTCAAAGTAATAAAATCATTCTCAATTTGCCAGCAACTGTAGAAGTCACTACGCCAAATGTGTATGCCGATCAAATTGAATGGTTCTGCCGCAACATGAAAGAGCGAGATAAAGCAATTATTAGCCTTCATACTCACAACGACAGAGGAACAGGTATCGCTGCCACAGAGTTAGGCTTAATGGCCGGTGCTGATAGAGTCGAAGGCACTTTATTTGGTAACGGTGAGAGAACCGGAAATCTAGACATCGTCACTGCGGCTTTGAACTTATACGCGCAGGGCATTAATCCGCAATTAGACCTTAACAATCTAGATACAATTCGTTCTACATACGAGCGAATTACAGGTATGAATGTCCATGATCGTCACCCTTATGCTGGCGACCTTGTTTTTACCGCATTTTCTGGATCCCATCAAGATGCAATAAAAAAGGGAATGGACTTACGTACTAAAGAAGATGCTGGCGAAGGCGCTCTATGGCAGGTGCCCTACCTACTTATCGACCCACGAGACATTGGGCGTGATTACGAAGCTATTATTCGAATTAATAGTCAGAGTGGAAAAGGAGGTGTTGCTTACATACTTGAGCGAGATTTTGGATTGGACCTTCCTAAATCTATGCATCCGCAAGTGGGCAAAGTAATCAACGCAGTTGCGGATCAAAATAGCAGCGAATTAAATTCTAAAGAAGTCTATACGATTTTTAAGAATGCCTATGTAAATGTAACGAATCCACTGGAGATGAGTACGATAGAGCGAGAAGATCCTCTTAAGAATGGAGAAGTGCGCGTTGAGGCAAAAATTATTTATCAAGGGAAACAACATACTGTAGCCGGTCAAGGCAATGGGCCTATAAGTGCTTTTGTTAATGCCCTCGACCAGTTCGGATTGAAGAGTTTCAAACTTGTCGATTATAGGCAGCACTCCATCGGTTCGGGCTCAAAAACCGAAGCCGCAGCATATATTCAGATACGTAACAACGACGGTAGCACTCACTACGGATGTGGTATAGATCCAAATATAGAAGTTGCTGGATTAAAAGCTCTCATCAGCGCATTTAACCGTATGAAAAAATCATAACAGCTATGAAGTTTTTTAAATATCATGCATTGGGTAATGACTACCTTATACTTGACCCAGTCGATGCGACTACACTTCCAGATAAAGATTCATGCATCCGTATCTGTCATCGAAACTTTGGTCTTGGTTCGGACGGAATCCTTTACGGACCGATTGCTAGCAATTGCGCTGACTTCGGATTACGCATTATTAATCCAGATGGTTCGGAAGCTGAAAAAAGCGGTAACGGCCTAAGGATTTTTGCTCGCTATTTATACGACTGCGGTAAAGTCGGCATAGAACCATTTACAATAGATACATTAGGTGGTATTGTGACTTGTAAAATCAATAAAGGTGCAGATTTAATAACTGTAGACATGGGGCGTATCACTTTTGGTAGGGAGTCAACTCCTGTGGATTCAAATCAAGATACCGGTCCATTAACAGGTGAACCTATAGAAATAAATGGAACTAATTATACTGCATACATTGCCGACATAGGTAACCCGCATTGCGTCGTTCCTTCAAAAGAAATTTCACAAAAAATCGCTTGCACAGATGGAGCCTTGATTGAAATCCATCCAAACTTCCCGAATAGGACAAATGTACAATTTCTTAAAATAATCGATCGCGATAATATTCAAATAGAAATTTGGGAGCGTGGAGCTGGTTACACCCTAGCTTCTGGCTCTAGCAGTAGCGCTGCTGCAGCTGTAGCTTTCCGCCTAGGGCTATGCAATGAATCGATTACCGTACATATGCCAGGCGGTGAAATTCGCATTGAAATAAGCTCAAAATATGAAATACGCATGAGCGGTCCAGCAACGCGTGTCGCATTAATTGACTTCGATATTGAAGCATTAAATTTTAATGCAAACCAATAATTATAAAGTACTTATAGTATAATTACTCTACTTTAATAATTATAAGCGCACCCTTATTTTTGATCTTTAGTCTGCACTGCTGGTTGATTCAAGCCCATGCAATGTAGAGCGCCTCCTTCTTCAATAAAGATACGGCAATCAAAGCCAATGATTTGTCGACCAGGGAAACAATTAGCTACAATTTTAAGAGCATTCTGATCCGACTTAGCTTGAGCAAAGGTCGGTACTAGTACTGCATTATTGAGGACTAGGAAATTCAAATAGCTTGCAACAAGTGGCTCTCCATTAACTTCAATAGGTGCTGGTAGTGGGATGCTTACTATATTGAAAGTCCTACCCTTAGCATCTGACATTTTTTCGAGGCGACTTCTATTTTCCTCCAGTAATCGATAATTCTTAGACTCTTTTGAAGCTGTAGCTACAAGAATACTATATGGCTTAAAAAAACGTGCTACATTATCAACATGACCATCGGTATCATCTCCAATGAGACCCTCATTGAGCCATAGCACCTTATCGATGGTTAAATCTCGCTTAAATATTAGCTCGATTTCCTCTACTTTTTCTGGACCTAAACGATTTGGATTCATTAAAACCGCTTTGGTTGTCAGTAAAGTCCCAGAGCCGTTACAATCAATCGATCCACCTTCAAGAACTAATGATTTACGATTAAAGCAACGTATTTTCAATTGATGAGAAATCCATTTAGTGGCGGCATCATCAAGTGATTGTTGCGGAAATTTATTACCCCATGCATTAAAACTGCAATCAATAGAAACTGCATGATTCGTATTCAAATTAAGCATGAAAAGTGGTCCAAAATCACGAATCCAAATATCATCGGTTTGGTAATTATATAGTAGGATATTTTTATCACTTCCTGCTTTCACTAGCAAAGCTCGAAGTGGAGCTTGTAGCAAGCTAGGGCATAAGATCCGCACCTGCTGAAAACGCGCAGCTAAAATATATAAATCTACTAATTGCTCACGTACTTTATCAATTTTTTCGGGCCAAATATCTTCACGTACAGGCCAAGCAAACCAAACGGCTTCTTGCGACTCCCATTCGGCGGGCAAACGGTAACCTAGTGAATTTTCCCCTGCAGGTTGCGGTACGCTCATAACAAAACATTCAACCAAGAAAAGTTAGACTTACCCTTTTTCTTGATCCAATATAAGCTCAGTTATGCCCGAATAGGAAGCTACACGACGATCACGAAAAAATGGCCAGTCTCGACGCGTTTCTTCCAGACCAATCAAATCACAATCCGCATAAACGATAGCATCTGTATCTGCAGGCGCACGATCCATTACCTGCCCATACGAATCAGCAATGAAGGATTGACCCCAAAATTCAATTTCTGACTCTACACCAACTCGGTTGACTGCAGCCACATAACACCCATTAGCAACAGCATGGCCGCATTGTATGGTTTCCCATGCATTATGCTGAGCAATTCCAAGATCGCCTTTTTCATTCTTTAACCATCCAATCGCGCTTGGATAAAAAAGAATTTCTGCACCTCCTAACGCAGCAAGGCGAGCTGCTTCCGGATACCATTGGTCCCAACAAATAAGGACCCCTATCTTTCCAAATGTTGTATCCCATACCTTATAGCCCAGATCACCTGGGGTGAAGTAGAATTTTTCTTCAAATCCAGGATCTTGAGGAATGTGCATTTTGCGGTATTTACCTAAATAACTTCCATCAGCATTTAATATAGCAGCAGTGTTATGATAAATCCCAGAACTACGTCGCTCAAATAAAGAGGCGATCAAAACAACCCCTAATTTCTTTGCTAGCATAGCTAGCCTATCAGTTGTTGGGCCAGGTACGGGCTCAGCCAAATTAAAATTTTTCGAGTCTTGAATCGTACAAAAATAAGGCAGGTTAAAAAGCTCTTGAGTGCAAATAATCTTTGCTCCGCCCAATGCAGCCTCTCGAATACGTGCAATGGTATAGGCTAAATTTGCCTCTTTGCTACCTTGATCGTATCCCTGTAATAAAGCAATTCGTATAGAATTATCCGATACTTCGATCATGCTATTAGATTATGCTATAGGATTAACTCGAGGGCGAGTTTGCGCATGTGCGTAAGCATATCTCAATTAGACAAGTACTAGTAAACGACTTTGTTAAGTGGGTACTCAACAATTCCCTCAGCCCCATGAGCCTTGAGCGCTGGAATAATTTCACGCACAACTTTTTCGTCAAGAATAGTGTCAATTGCAACCCAAGACTCATCTGCTAGACGATTAACCGTCGGATTTCGCAAAGCAGGTAACTCCTCCAACAGCTCATCCAACTTTGCCCGCTCGACATTAAGCTTTAGGCCTACCTTACTCTTCGCTTCAAGCGCCGATCGTAAGAGCATAGCAATGCTGTCAATCTTTTTGCGTTTCTCGGGGGTTTCCCAAGCTGACTTGTTTGCAATAAGTACAGTATTTGTGAACATGAGCGTGTCTACTATACGAAGTTTGTTAGCGACTAGTGAATTACCAGTCTCTGTTAGATCAACTATAGCATCCACTAAATCAGGAACTTTCACTTCTGTCGCACCCCATGAGAACTCAACCTCAGCATTCACGCTATTTTTTTGCAAGTACTGCTTGGTAATGTTAACGACTTCAGTGGCGATACGTTTACCTTCTAAATCTTTAACAGTTTCGATCGCCGATTGCTCAGGGACAGCCAGGATCCATTTCGAGCGACGATTAGAGGCTCTGCTGTATACCAAGTCACAAACTTCAACTATATCTGAGCCATTTTCTCGAACCCAGTCCTGTCCGGTTAACCCGCAATCAAAATACCCATGTTCAACATAACGACTGACTTCTTGAGCGCGTACAAAACGTCCATCAAGTTGCTCATCGTCAAAAGCTGGACGGTAAGATCGGGAACTCTTGGTAATCTGAAAGCCTGCCTTAGCAAAGAGATCAACAGTGGCATCCTCTAAACTCCCTTTGGGCAAACCAAGCATAAGTAATGGTAAATTTTCCATAATATCCTAATACGTGCCACATGCGGTTAAAGTCACAAGATTTAAATTTATCAATTGTTCGTAGAATGTAAAAATTCAAATTGTAAAAAAAACTAGTTTAACTTCATTAAATATTGGTTATTTAAACATATACAGAAATTTATAGAAACAAAAAATTAACGAATTAAATTCCCGACTTATGAGTAACCAATCAAAACCTCTCATCGTCATAGTCGAAGATGAAAAAGATATGGCAACAATGATTGCCACCCAACTCGAAGTTGCTGGCATGCAGAGCCAAATATGCCACGAGGCTGGACACGCGCATCGCTTTTTAAAAAATAATTTTGCTAACCTATTATTATTAGACCTGCACCTGCCCGATAGCAGTGGATTTTCATTAATGGAAAAACTTAGAAATAGTGGGATCGAGGTGCCGATAATATTCCTCACAGGAGAGAATACAGAAGTTAAGAAAGTTAAAGGTCTCGAGATGGGTGGGGATGATTATATAACCAAACCATTTGGATTTCCAGAACTAATAGCTCGCATCCATGCTGTACTTCGCCGCGCAGAAACCTCTGGCGATGCGCTAATCACCAAAAACGCCTCCACATTGGACGAAGAGTTTGAATTTTGTGGGGCTTCCATTAATCCGCATCGCCTCGAAGTAGAATTCCCGGACGGTGTTACAGAAAAAATTGGGCGTAAAGAACTCGGCATTTTTGCCTTCCTTGAAGCAAATCCAGATACAGTCCTAACACGCAAAAATCTAATTCACTCAGTATGGGGAATGCATGCAGATGTTCGAAGTCGTTCCTTAGATCAATACATTGTTAAAATTCGTGATTTATACAAAAGACATGGCTTATCTACAGATGCCTTCCGAACAGTGCACGGAGTTGGCTATATTTACGATGTTCATTAGATAATGAATTAGCCGTACAATTTCTTATTTTTGAATTGCTTAATAAGACCCTAATGCTTCTACCAAAATGATCATCGCAGATGAAGCACTACTCTAGGGATGTTTATTATAAATTTGCTCTTAGATTTTTGCTACTTTAAGAAGCCTGCATTCCTTTGTATCTGCTAAATAATATAAACCAGCAGTTTAGTCTCATAGATGCGACTATAGTAGCTGCATATTTTATTGCTGTACTTAGTATCGGTTACTGCCATACGAAAAAAAATCGAAATTCCGAAGATTTCATTACTGGCAACCGACAATTGCCATGGTTAGCAGTGCTAGGATCGCTCGTGGCTACGGAGGTGAGTGCTTCCACATTTCTTGCTACCCCAGGCGCAGGATTCTCGGAGAATATGAACTATTTGCAAATGGGGATCGGTTCGGTGCTTGCACGAGTCTTTATTGCATGGTTTTTTCTTGGGGCATTTTATTCATACAATAGCCTAACAATATACGATTATCTTGGTCAACGGTTTGGGAATAAGACGCGCTACTGTTCTTCTGTATTCTTTATTCTAACTCGATTATTAGCCTCCTCAGTAAGGTTAATGATTGCTGCAACAGGATTAAGTCTAATCCTGAATTGGTCATTTGTAGCATGCCTTACTATATTAACAGTAATCGCAATTATCTATACTGGAAAAGGTGGTATCCGTGGCATCATCTGGACAGATGTACTGCAAGCTATTGTCTTTATTGCCTGTGGCCTAGCAGTACTAACCTTTATTGTTAACAGCATAAGTTTCTCTACAATTATCGAACTTGGCACAGCTGAAGATCGTTTTGAAATATTTAGACTTTCACCACAAAGTGCAGCTTCGAATACCGTAGAATGGTTCAATGACCCTACTTTACTCTACATTGCAGTACTCTTTGGTTTTTTTAGCACTACTGCAGCCTTTGGCACTGATCAGGATTTAACACAGCGCATGCTCGCTTGCAAAGATGTCACCCATGCAAGGCGCAGCGTCGTAATAAGCGGACTTATATCTCTACCAATAGCTGCACTATTTCTAATTATCGGAATCTCTCTCTTTGCTTATTATCAAGTGCACGTCAGCACTCACTTACCAGTCGGACCAGACAAGGTTTTTCCATGGTTTATAGGTAACGAACTGCCTAGTGGGCTGCGTGGACTGTTGTTAGTGGGTGTACTTGCTGCGGCAATGTCTAGTCTTGATTCAGCAATGGGTGCACTAAGCTCCTCAGCATTAGTGGATCTATATCGGCCCATCGTGAAAAGTCCGCCTAATGTAAAGAATGATCTTTGGTTATCGCGGGCTTTTGTAATAATTTTCGGTACCCTTCTAGCAATCATCGCTTTACTGCTTAAAGATGCTGAAGGATTTTTATGGCTTACATTCAAAATAGGGAGTATAACATATGGATCCCTTTTAGGTATCTTTTTACTAGGAATCTTAAGTCAAAGTGGCAGTGACTCAGGTAACTGGATAGGTATGCTCAGCGGGGCAATACTATGCGGGTCCCTTCTTATAATGATAGAAAAAGCTGTAATACCACTAGGATGGACATGGCTTATACTAATAGGCACAGCTTGGACATTTTTCTTTTCCTATTGCTGGCCAACAAAAAAGCCTTACGAAAGTGATCGTAAAGCTTGAAGTGGTTTTATAATATATACTGTTAGGTAAT
>JAKVCN010000020.1:0-4703 GCA_022448585.1 Puniceicoccaceae bacterium
ACATTTTATCTTTGCAATAGTGAACATATTTATACCTATTTCACGCTTGGTATACCTATTATGGCTCTGCGCTATTTATTTATTGATTTTGACAGTTTTTATGCGTCGGTGGAACAGCAACTCCAACCGCATTTGCGCGGGCACCCCGTCGGAATTGTCCCATCTATTGGTGTAGATACAACGAGCTGCATCGCTGCTAGTTACGAAGCAAAAGCGCTTGGAGTAAAAACTGGAACTGCAGTGCGCGAAGCGCGCTACCTATGTCCTGGGATTGTTTTTGTCGAAGCAAACCACGCGCGTTATATCGAGCTACACAACCAGATTAAAGCACTCATCCATAAAATTATTTATATCGAAGCGGTCCTCTCGATTGATGAAATGTATGGAAAATTACCACCTCATTGGCAACCACTGCCTATCGCTACACAGAAAGCGCATTCGATCAAAGCCGCTATAGCTAAGGAGATCGGTCCTTATGTTCGCGCCTCTATTGGCCTTGCTCCAAATCGTTTTCTCGCCAAGTTAGCAAGTAAATTAGAAAAGCCCGATGGGCTCACCACCCTCGATTTTCACGAAATACCAGAAAAACTTTACTCCTTCGAGCTGGCTTCTATCACTGGTATCGGAGCGGGTATGCAGCGGCGCTTACAAACTGCACGGATTACTACAATGCGAGCGCTGTGCCAAGCAAGCAGGCGCAAGTTGCACCGCATTTGGGGCTCTGTCGAAGGCGATCGGATGTGGTTCGCCCTACGCGGAGTAGACTTCCCTGCGGTAGTTACGCAGCGCCGTACCATTGGTCATTCTCATGTACTCCCTCCTCGTCTGCGCACTCTGCATGGGGCGCACGCGACCCTACATAGGATGCTTCAAAAAGCCTGCCGTAGGCTGCGGGCGATGGGTTACTTTACTGGCTACCTAGAAGTTCACATTAAATTCGGTTTTGAAATCCGCTGGTCGATGCACGCTGGCTGCTTTCCTACCCAGGACAGCGTCATACTAAGTCAGTTACTCCATACTGTATGGAGTAACCATCCTACAAATGTCCCGAATCCAACTAAAGTCTCCATTACTCTCGCGCAGCTCGAATCGCTTGAATCACATACACCCTCACTATTTGAAGTGCCCGCGCAGCGCCGGAGAATACAGTTACAAAAGACCATGGACCAGGTCAATCAGCGCTTCGGCGGGCGCACGCTTTATTATGCAAATGCTATGGAAGCACAGCGCTGCAACCAAGCAGCGCCACTACGCATCGCATTTAATCATATTCCAGACCTGGAGCTCGAGGGCGATTAAAGCGTTGCTACATGGTATCTAAGTCCACCAGTATTTCGCGTGGGCTAGAGCCATTCTCGGGGCCGACAATGCCGCGATCTTCAAGCTCTTCCATTAGCCGAGCAGCCCGATTATAACCAATTCGTAGACGACGCTGCAGCATCGAAGTTGATGCGCGCTTAGTAGCTCTTAGCACATCGATTGCCTGTGGGAGTAATTCATCATCCGATTCTCCTGTGCCTGCTGTCGGAGCATTATCATCACCGCCAGCATCAATTTGCTGTTGCACCGATTCAGCAAAGACTGGTGGTTCGTTATGCTCTTTTAGATACTCAACAATACCATTGATCTCGTCATCGGAAACGAAGGCACCTTGTGCGCGTACCAAGGAAGATGTTCCTGGTGGGATGAAAAGCATATCACCCTTGCCGATCAACGCCTCCGCACCACCACCATCTAAAATCGTCCGACTATCCACCTTAGAGGCCACTTTAAAAGAAATACGGCTAGGTAGATTCGCTTTTATAACTCCAGTAATCACATTTACCGATGGTCGCTGTGTTGCGAGAATTAAGTGTATGCCTGCGGCTCGTGCTAGCTGCGCTAAACGGGCAATCCCAGTTTCGATATCAGCTGGCGCAACCATCATTAAGTCCGCTAATTCATCAATAACGCATACAATATATGGGAGCTTCTTGCGCGGTATTTCAAAGGCATCGTCGTCACGTGGAACTTCCACTTGTGTGACTGCTGCGCGCTCCTCAGCGGTCATCTCAGCATCCATTGCGGCGGCTTTCTCTTTTTCTTCCTTAGTTTTAGCGATCTTTGCGTTAAAGCCTGCTACATTTCGTACGTTTTCTGCAGCAAAAATTTGGTAGCGGCGCTCCATTTCTGCAAGTAACCATTTTAATGCCCCGGGTACTTTTTTTGGTTCGGTGACTACGGGAATTAGCATGTGCGGCAGCGCGTTATACATTTGCATTTCGACTACCTTAGGGTCGACCATGATGAAGCGTAAATCTTCTGGGCCAGAATGATACAATAAAGATGCTATAATTGCGTTTATGCATACGGTCTTACCAGAACCAGTAGAACCTGCAATCAGCACGTGCGGCATCTTAGTTAGATCTGTCACCATGGGCTTACCCGTCACGTCCTTACCAAGTACAATCGGAATTTCTGCCTTCGCTTCCGCCCATGATTTCGACTCTACAATATCACGCATACATACTGCCTGAGCGATACGGTTTGGAACCTCAATGCCGACTGTCCCCTTACCAGGAACTGGGGCAAGAATACGGACTGATTCTGCCTTCAAACCTAAAGCTATATTTTTATCAAGATTGACAATTTTTTCAACACGTACACCTGCCGCTGGAGTCACTTCATATCTGGTAATGACTGGACCAGTATGAATTTCGCCAGGATTAACCTTCACGCCAAATTCCTCAAGCGTACGAACCAATGCCTCCATAGTTCCCGCATGATCTTGCGGTGAGCGGCCGTCTGCATTAGGTGCTTCTGCTAGTAAACTAATTGGCGGGAAGGTATAATCACCGCGTCGCTCTGGAATAGTAGCTAACGCTTTTTCGGTCTTTTCTTCAGAGACCACTTTAATCATTGAAAGGTCAAATTTCGGCTTCTTCATTTCTGCTTGCTCGCTTTGAGAAACAGCTTGCTCTTGCTGGGTTACTAGCTTCTTCGGCTTGATCGGAGGGGGTTGTATGCGCCCAGCATTTTGCTCTAAATTCCCTGATATAGGGGCATCCAATAGAGAAGTGCCTTCATCCACCAAAGTAGGTTCAAGCCTAGCCTCTTCAGCCTCTTTTTTTTCTAATGCAAGCGCTACTTTGGCTTCTTCACGCAAACGATACTTTTCTAACTTAATCTCACGCCTTAACTTGGCTTTTTTCGCCCACGCTTGCTTAAGCGACTCAACGTATTCTCGTAACTTTACTAATACAGAACGGTTTGCACTATGTAAATACTCCAAAAAATGCCCGACATTGTCGGTAAAAGTAATCAATGACCCTATAATTAATCCCATAAGAAGGACCATTATTGTGCCAAAGCTTCCTATATATGACTGCAAAAATGGCTCGGTCAAAAGATAGCCAATCAGGCCTCCAAAGCCACGGTCGTATAATTGATCTTTAAAAATACTGCTCTCCGCACTTGCAAAACCAAGAAGCTCAAACATTGCAAGCAGGCCAGAGACGCACACAATTGAAATAACTGACATCAGTGCTGTCGCGGTACGCTTTTTTGGAGATTGTTGTAGAAGTAACCGTACGCCAAACCACATCAGATAAGCAGGCAAGAGCCAAGTGGCGACCCCGATATAAAGGAAAGAAACAAAAGAAAAATTAGCACCAAATACTCCTACCAAGTTATCTCCAGGGACCGCATTTGTTGTCTTGTAGGTCGATTGACTGACATCAAAGTCGCCGATAGCTACCAGTGCCAAAACAGCTAAGGTAAAAAGTACGAGTGCCCATAATGGATGAGCTGGTGCAACTTGCCGATTGGAGGTTTTTTTTTGGGTAGATTTTTTTGTGAAACGTCGCGCCATAAACTATTATTAGACTACCTCTACTACCGAGGAAAACAAGTTTTGTTTCAACGATCGCTTGCATCCACTACTTTACCAACGTAAATAAATAATGTTTTCATGCTAACAGCATACTTGATATCTGCCTAATTATGCACACACTACCGCGCTCATTTATAATTTGATCACTAAATTTATATGACTTATCTCTAGACAAGATATATTTGCTATGAAAAAGAAAAAGGCCAACTTATCCAAAAAATCGGCTGCTCAGACAGAAGCTACATCCACTCCTTCTGGAGAAGATGTGCACGCCGAAGAAAGTAACGAACCAAAACTCACCGAGCTAGAAAGAGCTCAAGTTGAAGCTAGTGAAATGAAGTCCCGCTATCTGCGCTCCGTCGCTGATATGGAAAATTATCGCAAACGAATAACGCGAGAAAAGCAGGAGCTACTTCGCAGCGCTGCTGCTGGAGTCGTTGAATCACTGCTTCCTGTTCTCGATAATATGAAGCTTGGCTTGCAAGCTGCCGAGCAACACCCAGATGCAAAAGATGTGACTGTTGGATTTAAGATGGTCGATGACCAACTTAAAAAAAGTTTAGAAGAGCACGGCCTAAAAGAACTTATACCTGACGGAGAATCATTTGACCCAAATCTACACGAGTGCGTTGCACACCAGCCCTCTGACACAGTAGATGAAGATAGAATCATTGAAACAGTACGTGCTGGCTATCAGCTTAATGAGCGCTTGCTGCGGGCAGCTAATGTTATCGTCTCTAGTGGCGCTGCCAGTGGTGTTACTGATGGTAACGACTAACTAACTTTTTCTATGTCTAAATCCGATTACTATCAAACTCTAGGCGTCTCACGC
>JAKVCN010000020.1:4800-36556 GCA_022448585.1 Puniceicoccaceae bacterium
GAAGGCACGGAGAAAGAGATTCGCTATAAGCGTGCCGCCACATGTAAGAAATGTGCCGGATCGGGAGCAGAACCAGGCACAAAAAAGATCACTTGCCCTACTTGCGGAGGTACCGGGCAAGTTACCTCCAATCGTGGCTTTATTAGTTATCGACAAGTCTGCCCTACTTGCAACGGTACCGGCCAGAGCATAGAAAAACCCTGTAGTGTATGTCGTGGCGAAGGCCGCGTCATGGAAAGTAGCACAGTTAAGGTGCGTATTCCTGCAGGCGTACATACCGGCTCCAAGCTACGCTCTTCCGGTAAGGGTGAAGCTGGTCAACAGGGCGGCCAGTCGGGGGACCTTTATATTGTTATTCATGTTAAAGAACACGAGCTTTTCGAGCGCCATGAAGATGATCTCTTTTGTGAAATACCTATTAAGTTCACGCTGGCTGCGCTTGGCGGGTCGATAGATGTACCTACTCTAGGAGGTAAGGGTAACCTTAAAATTCCAAGCGGCACCCAAAGCGGCACAACCTTTCGCCTGCGCGGACAAGGAATGCCCCACCTGCGCGGTAGTAGCAAAGGCGACCTGCTCATACGCGTTCACGCTGAAGTACCAACAAAACTAAGTAAATCGCAAAAGAAAAAGCTTGAGGATTATGCCGACGCCTGTGGGGATCCAGCAAATCCAGTAAGTGAGTCATTTGTAAAGAAAGCTAAAAAATTCTTCAAATAATCTAACTAGCTCCCTTAACATATGTCTTATCCGATTGTTATCTTAGGATCTGGGGGTGGTTCTAATGCACTGGCCTTGCTTCAAGCGCAAGCAAAGAATTCTCTTGGACAAGCAACCATTAAGGCCATCATTAGTGATGTAGAGGATGCCGGTATACTTAACATTGGGCATAAGTTTTCCATACCTGCAGTTTATGAAAATCTTGGAGCTGTTGGCGCCCGACTCAGCTCTACTGCAGAAAGTGCATTAATAAAACGCATTCTGTCGTTTAAGCCCGAGCTAATTGTTTTAGCTGGCTTCATGCGCATTTTGAGTAAACCATTTATAAATACTTTCGAAGGAAAAATTATCAACCTACATCCTAGCCTGCTTCCAAGCTTTAAAGGGGCACATGGCATTCGCGATGCCTATCAATATGGCGTAAAAGTCACGGGTTGCTCGGTTCATTGGGTAACACCTGCGCTTGATGATGGTCCAATTATTGACCAAAAGTCGGTGCGCATTGACCCAGCTGATACGCTTGAATCACTTGAGCAAAAAATACATGCCGTTGAGCATCAACTCTTGCCAGATGTCGTAGCTAGGCTAAGTAGCGGAAAGCTGTGATCCACTGGATTGTGCTAATAAAAACATGTCTTCACAAATTGAACTTCGAACAACTGTATCCGCGCAATTAGCTGATTTACTAGAAGGATATTTCTTTGAGATGCAGTCTGAGCACTGGGGAATTATGCAGAAAGAACGGACAGACCCCTACGAAGTCTTTGGTTTCTTTCCAGATACTTCAACGGCAGCTAGCGAACTACGTGTGCTTCAAGACGAGTTCTCCGAATTACAAAAGGACTTCGAGCTTAGTTATATTGAAGATAGTTTCTGGCAAAACGCATACAAAGAATTTGTAACCGCTTGGAGTGATCGCCATTTACACTGGATCCCTTTGTGGGAGCGCGACAGCAGCAAACTTCCTGCAGGGGCAGCTATTGTTTATTTGGATGCAGGCATGGCTTTTGGTACTGGCGCGCACGAAACAACTCGCTTATGCGCACGACGATTAATTGATTATTTAGATGACTCCGTAAAGCCCATTGAATCATTACATATTATTGATGCTGGCTGCGGTTCTGGTGTGCTCGCATTCTCTGCGGCTGCGCTTGGTTGTTCGAATATAACTGGTTTTGATTTTGATCCTGAAGCTATTCTTGTTTGCGCTGCAAACGCTAAAGAAAACCCACATATTAAAACTCCCTTATTTGAAGTAGCCGATCTCACTGACGGCCTACTCAATCGAAATGCAGACTTGATACTTGCAAATATTCAAACCGATGTGCTTATCCCTCACTCAGAGATATTGGTGCATGCTGTAACGTCTGGTGGTTGCATTGCTCTTAGCGGTATATTAACAAAAGAGATTGATTTGGTGGAGCGTTGCTATGCAGAACAATTTGAGAAACGAAGGCCTAATGATTCCATCACAGTTGAATCTCGTAATGACGGAGAGTGGTCCGATTTATTGATAAAATTAAGCTAAACTACAAGTAAACACATTCGTCGTTCTTTCGTGCTTGCGGTTCTCAAACTAGCGCCACAATTTATAAATTGTTATGCAAACAATAGGGGAACGACTCGAAGATGCGCGTAAGCGCAAAGGTATTTCGTTGCGAGAAGCAGCCGAAGTTACCAAAATACGTAGTGATTTTCTCAGCTACATCGAGCAAAACAATTTTGACTTTGAACTGCCTGAAATTTACCGCTGCGGCTTTATTAAAAACTACGCTCGCTATTTGAAACTCGATCCAGAAAAAATAATCAATGATTATAACGCACAATTACTTAGTAAAAAGCGCGATAAAAAAGGTGGTGCCGAATGGTTTGGAAATATCGAGGCAAAAAGTAATCAAGGCGAAATCAATGATACATTAGATGTTACCACTTTAGATAACGCCGACTTAGGCGGAAACTCTCCCTCTTTCGGAAGTATCACTGCGAAGCCAAAAGATCCTTCACAAGATTTAGGTACTTCATCTAACCAGCCAACTGAAGAAGACGGAGAAAAAATGTTTTACCTTAAAGTTGGCCTCATTCTTTTGGGCACTCTGGCGCTAGTATTCGTGCTATTTGGCTTAGTCCGTGCCTTAATAAGCAGTCCCACAGAAGACATAACTAGTGTAGCAGAAGTGCAAGTATCGCCTACGACAGAACCTTCCTTGCCAAATTCAATTACAACGCCCACTACAAACGTAAAAGAATTTAAAATCACCGCTAGCAGTGAAGTCTATGTTGCTGCTCGTGATTTAACTGACCGCAACTATCTTTTCCAGGGTACGCTCAGCGCAGGAGAAGAAATTGTGTTGGAGAAAGCCGGCCCTGTTGAAGTCGTCTTTACAAGAGCAGATCAAATCATGATTAGTGCAAATGGGCAGATATTTCATTCACCAGAATCTGGACTTACTGGCACAAGTAAAATCCAACTTCCCTAATTACAGGCGTAAATGCTTTACTCCTGCTCAAAGAGATAATTACGAGCTTTAATTTTTTTCGCTAACACTTTTTAATTTGGCAGTGTAGAACCCTTTCTTATAGCTACTGGTGGCCCAAGGACCTCACTGTATATAACCCCTTCGCGAGCGGCATTGGGAGTTCTTAAGCGAGTTCGTATAGGCCCTACGTATCGCCCTTTTGTATTTGAGGAACGGTTACTATGCTGTGGCTTAGCTTGATTCATACCGTAAGCGCCCTGTTTAGACATCTTGCGCAAATCTTTAACTTGGCGCTTTGTATCCTCTAGCTTTTGGCGGCGATTTTGCATCTCTTTTGCATAGTTATTTTCGACTTCAGTAAATCCCCATGCGTTTTCATTGTTTTGCTCTATGGAGCCTTGTGCAGATGTGTCTGTACTTAAATCAGGACTTTCTTGCACTTGTTTGCGGACAGGGTCTTCAGGAATGTACGATTTATTAGGTTCTGTCTTGGGAAGTAGTTCCCTCTCTGAACTCTCATAACTTGCTCGCCGCGCTTCTATCTTGCGCCTGATCTGCTCCTGCACATCACGCTCGGCAGACGATGCTTCCTCTTGATTGAGCGGTCGGGGAGCAGCGCTCTTGTCCTTCTTTTTGGAAAGGATATTCCCAAAAAAATATACCCCTGCAATTATTAACGGGAATAGAACTTCAAGTAAACTCTCCATATTATTAAGAAATTAGCACCTAAAAGGAAGGTATTTTCTATTATGACTCCTCGCCCTTTGAAATAGAATCACGCATGTCGGTATCGGCTTTAATATTATTTAAGCGGTAGTAGTCCATGACGCCCAGATTTCCAGAGCGAAACGCTTCGGCTAAAGCAAGTGGAATTTGTGCCTCGGCTTCCACTACTTTTGCCTGCATTTCTTCGACTTTAGCTTTATTTTCCTGCTCCGCAGCAACTGCTGCAGCGCGGCGCATTTCAGCCTTTGCTTGAGCGACATTTTTATCAGCTTCGGCTTGGGATTCCTGCAACTTCGCTCCGATGTTTTCTCCTACATCCACATCCGCAATATCGATCGAAAGAATTTCAAATGCAGTACCCACATCAAGCCCGCGATCAAGTACCACTTTAGAAATTGTATCTGGAGACTCTAATACTGTCTTATATGTTTCTGCTGAGCCAATAGTTGTGACTATCCCTTCTCCCACGCGCGCTATCACAGTTTCCTCTAGAGCGCTTCCCACATAATTGTCTAAATTAGAACGTACTGTAACTCGTGCACGCGCTTTGACTTGTATCCCATCCTTAGATACACCGTCGATTGTTGCACGCCCACTCTCTGGATTAGGACACTCAATAACTTTAGGGTTTATTGACGTCCGCACCGCTTCGACTACTGACTTACCAGTGCCTTTTGTTGCTAAATCGATAGCACAAGCACGTTGCCAATCGAGGCTTATATTCGCTTTATCTGCAGCGATTAAAGCCTGCACAGTCTGAATAACATTACCTTCTGCGAGATAATGTGCCTCAAGCTCGTTCGAACCTATTTCGATGCCTGCTTTGACTGCTGTAATTCTTGCATCGACAATTAAAGAAGCGGGCACTCCGCGCAGGCGCATTGCAATAAGCGTTGAAAAACCAACAGTCGCATTGGACAAATAGGATTTCACAAAAAGTCCAATATACGCAAAAAAGATTAGTGCGAAAACTAGCAATATGATGCCAAGAATAAATACGATCACGACCTGCCAGCCCATGTTCGACAAGGCTAAGATCTGTGTGAGTGGTGAGATGTTCATAATTTTTGAATAGTTAATTTAAAGCTGTCTTGAGAAATTACTTTAACGGGTGTGTTGGCTTCAATGAACCCATCCAATGAGGTTGCATCAAATGTCATCCCGTCAATGGAAACTCTTCCACTTGGAACCATGGGAGTCAATGTAGATCCAGTCTCACCGATAATCGAGGCCTTAGCCTTACATTGATTTGAGTGCCCTTTTATTTGGCTACTAAGAAAAAAGCGCTCGCCATACTTCGTGCCCGAAAAAAATTTTAACTCCACTATAATCATGCCTAAAGCGAATATAGTCGTCGTAAAAAAGAGAATCGATGCAATAAAGAAACCGTATTCCTGCATTGTAAAAACGGTAGAAGCAACCAGACATACCGCTGCTAGTATACCAAGAACCCCACCTGGAAGTAACACTTCTAAAAAGGTCAGCACTAATGATGCAACTATTAAGCCTGCGATCAACATAACTTAGAAACGTCCTCAACTATTAGACCAAAATCATTTTTGCCGATAACTCGAATTTTCGCACCGAGGTCAATAGATCCATTAACGCAGCTACCCTCATAGCGAACACCATTAATCTCGATTCGCCCAGTTGGGTGAAGTGGAGTTATTACAAATCCATTGCTTCCGATTAATTCTGTAGCTTTAGTAGGCTTGTTAAAAGTAATTGTACTTGCCGATGTATCACGAAGAACCATGCGGCGCTCTAACCATGAGCCCTTCAATATTTTTGATAATAATAGCGCAGCACCAATTGCTATTATCGTTCCAATCATTAAATTTAACAATGGTTCTAGAAATAGCTCTGCATTGATTACAGTCTTCCCGGCAGGCCAATAGTCAATCATTGCCCAGATTAAAGCACCTACCATTAGCAGGATTCCGGGTGCTGCGAATAGAATTAATCCTGCAAAAAATAATACTTCCACTAACACTAGAGAGGCGCCTAAAACAAAGAATAAGACTACTTCATTACCGGCAAGTCCGGCAATGTTCTGGCTTATGAAGAAGGCAGCAATTGTAGCAATACCACCGATTCCAAACAATCCAAAGCCAGGCGTTTTAAATTCAATAAAAAGCAAAAGCATGCCCAATCCTAATAGGGCTGGAGCAAATGTATTGAGCCATTTAGCCCATTTCTCCGAATAAGTAACTTCAAAATCCTTTATTTGATAAGCACCGGACCCAAGCTTTGCATCTAGTAATTCATTAATGTCTGCGTAGACTCCTGCGCCTAATAATGGCGTTTCTAAATCTCCATATGGCTGCATTGCTTCCTTTGCAGTTAGTGTTAGTAATTCTCCGCTGGGCTTGATGACTTCTTCGCCAATTTTGAATTCGAAATTTGCATCTAACATTGCCCGTATGACATCTGCTCGTTGTGGCTTATCCTCGGCCATGGCACGTATGTTTGCACGCAAATAGCTCTCCATTTTTAATCTCGCTGTTTCTGGCACATCCTCACCTGTCCCTTGAATGACCGCAGATGCTCCGATTTTCCCTCGAGGAGCAAAATAAATTTCCTCGGTCGACGCGGCTAAAAATGAACCAGCTGAAATTGCGTCCTCGTTTACATAGGTAGCGGTAACTCCATCGAAACGGTCCAAAGCTTTCATCATTTCTAGGCATGTATCCACTCGCCCACCTGGAGTGTCCATGTCTAGTATTACCATCTCAATATTATTGCGAATCGCTTCTTTTAGTCCCCTGCGTAAGATATAAAGGTTAGGCTTATCGATCATTCCCTGAATTGGGATAACATAAACATTGATGCTGCCGCGATGCTCCTCGTGATCCGTTAAATCAACACCTGACTCACCTGTTAGTACGCTTGCTATACAGACGAATAGCACCGTTAGATAAACCCATATACCTTGCATAAATAACATCTTATAAAAAAATAATAGTACATTTCAATAAAGCAAGCTCTGCAGAATTGATTTCTGCTATTAACTGAGTTGAGGCTTCTCAGTCACAGATTTTATATTAGTGTTATCAGTTAAATGGAAATAATCGATTACAATGGCATGCAATTAATGCGCTGGAAGAGCGGACCTTCGACTTTTTTTGCCGACCCTAAAAAAGGCGCTAGGCTAATTAGTTGGAATATACGCATGTCTGATGGCACATATCGTGACGTCATACATTGGCCGGAAAATATTGACTCGACGCCATTCTCTAAAATTAAAGGAGGCAATCCTATACTCTTTCCGTTTGCTGGGCGTAGCTTTCATAGAGGACAAGTAGGATCATGGTGTGATAGTCAAGGAACCATACGCCCTATGCCAATAAACGGCTTTGCTCGCGATAGCCGCTTTGAATTAATAAGTGCCTCGGAACGTAGCTTCATTGCGAAGCTATGTCCAGATGCAGCTGCAATTGAGGCTTACCCTTTTGATTACAGTTTTATAGTGTGTTATGAATTCACTGATATCGCTTTTAAAGTTTACCTGACGTTAGAAAATCACAGTGAACAAGTTTTGCTGTGGTCCGCTGGACACCACTTTTATTTTACACTCCCTTGGCACGAAAACCTCGATCGCAAAGACTACCGCTATCTGGTACCCGCCAAAAAATGTTACACACATGCACCAGATGGTTCGTTGCAAAATGTAATGAAGGGTTGGGAAAAGGACTTAAGCTTTGGAAATCCGCATAATTCAGCTCGTATTTATACAAAACTTACAGGAGATACCTTACGATTTGGCCCAAACGGTGGCGAAGAAGATATCGGAATACGCTTCCTGAATGATGAATCTACGCTATCTGTATGGAATTCTTTTTTAATTTGGACAGAGTCTGCTGACAGCAGGTTCTATTGTGTTAAACCTTGGATGGGGCCGCCCAATAGCACCGAGCACGGAAAAGGCCTGCATGCAGTTAATGCCAGCTCTAGCGCTACCTTTGGCATAGAAGTTTCCTTGATTTAAAGTATTATATCGCAATAATATAAATCATTTAAATTAATAGCCTTTTATCATTACAACAGCTTAAAGCTCTCGAAAGATACATCTATTGTCCTTTTTGCAGGAATAAAAACTTCTCGAAATTAACGAGCAGAACGTCAGGCTGTACATTTTAAATTAATAGCTTCTCACATGAAGATCATCATCATTGGCGCTGGCGAAGTCGGCCATAATCTAACCTCCATGCTAGCTGCAAGTGGGCATGATGTTACACTTATCGAACGATCTGCTTCACTTTGTAAACGATTAGAAGAAGAAAATGCTCGTATCGTGACTGGTAACGGCAGCTCTGCAAGACAGCTTGTCGAAGTCGATGTAAGTGACTGTGATGCATTCTTGGCAATGACTGGCGATGACCGCACAAATATTATTTCTAGTTCACTCGCAAAAGGATTAGGAGCTAGAAATACGATCGCACGTATCCACGATGATACTTATAGTGATAATTCATTAATAAACTATCAGCTCCACTTTGGCATCGACCTACTCGTTAATCCTGAAGCGATTTGTGCTGTCGAGTTAGCAAAGTCAATACGCAATGTAGGTCGAGTAGCCGTTGAAAATTTCGCTCGTGGTGAAATAGAAGTGCAACAACTTCGCGTGGATGAGAGCTCTAGACTAATAGGAAAACAGCTTCGTGAACTGAAGCTTAGCGCGCATACTAGAATAGGTTATATCCAACGCGAAGGGCAAGGTGAAGTCGCGAGCGCTAACTCACAATTGCAAGCTGGCGATAGTGTGACATTATTTGGTAAGCCGGATGAGCTATTTGAATTACGCGAGCGCTTCAACCCAAAGCAAAAGGTTGATTTAGCTCGTGTCGTTCTATTTGGAGGTAGCGAAACTGCGATTAGTCTTATTCGTTTGCTACGCAGTCCTCGCTTTAAATTACGTGTAATTGAAAAAGATCCCGATAAATGTCGTGATCTTGCTGAACAGTTTCCACATATCTCTGTTATTCATGGTGACGCTACTTCGCTACGCTTACTCGAGGAGGAGCAGATTGGCGAAGCTGATTATTTCGTAGCTTGTACTAAAGACGATGAAGAAAATATATTAACCTGCCTACAGGCTGCAAAGTTGGGAGCAGATCACGTACAATTAGTCATTAATAAGGGAGATTATGACCAACTTTTAGGCATTCTCAAAACCATGTTGGGAATTGAACTTGTTGTGTCTCCGAGGAGTGCTACAGCTGATTTTATGCGTCGTACACTGTCGAGCGAATCGGTAGTAGAATTAGCTAATTTACCTAAAGGTGGACGCATTTTAGAAGTAAAAATTAACCGATCTAGCCCTATTGTTGGCTCACTAGTAAAAGATATCGTACTTCCTCCAAACAGTTTATTTGTAGCATTACAGCATAAATTTAAAGCTAAAGTGCCTACCGCAGAGGATACTGTTTTAGCTGGTGATTGCGTTATTGTTCTAGTGCACAAGGATCAAGAAAAAGCACTTTTAAAACAGCTTATTTAGATTGTGAATACTGCAATTATTTTTCGGCTGCTGAGCATGGTATTGCTTGCGCTTTCAGGCGCATTTGGCCTGTGTCTGGTCGTCGGATTAATGAATGGGGAAAGTATTGCGGACCCCTCCATCAACGCTTTCAGTATGACGATTGTACTTAGCTTACTACTAGCCACAATTTTGTACTGGCAAGGCAGTAATGGAAAAAGTAAACTATATAGGCGTGAAGCGCTTTGTGCAATTGGACTTTCTTGGTTTGTTGCTACCTTAATCGGTGCATTGCCTTATGCTCTTAGTGTTGAAAATTGCCATATAAGCGATGCGATTTTTGAATCCTCCTCGGGGTTAACTACCACTGGAGCTACTGCATTTGAAAACTTTGATACGTTTCCGAAGAGCTTATTGTTCTGGCGTTCCCTTAGCCAGTGGTTTGGAGGCCTCGGTGTTGTTGTGTTTTTTGTCGCTTTGCTTTCTTCGCTTGGTGCAGGCGCAAAAATCCTTACCAGTAATGAGTCTTCAGGGGCAGCTACCAGTTTTGATGAAGGGCGTGCGCAAAAAGGTGCTTTAAATCTTCTACTCTATTATCTTGGAATTTCCGCCGCCTGCTCGGCAGCTTACAAGCTTGGGGGTATGGATTGGTTTCAGGCGATTAACCATGCAATGACCACTGTAGCTACAGGTGGCTTCAGTACCGAAGCTGGTAGCTTCCAAGACTTTAACAGCTCCGCATTGGAGTGGATTGCCATTATTTTTATGGCTCTTAGTGCAACCACTTTCATATTCGTAATACGCCTTATTGGCGGGGGACATCGACGTACTGTTTTAAGACAAACTAACGAGGTTTATTGGTTTTACAGTACTCTAATTATTGCTACTGCCCTGCTAACTCTATACCTAATGGATCTTTATGGGCAACTCCCTAATCATGAGATCGTGCGCACAGCTACTTTTCAGGCTGTGTCGATAATGACTACAACTGGGTATGCATCGACGGATTTTAATGCCTGGTTACCGCCGGCAAAAATGCTCTTAATTATACTTATGTTTATTGGAGGTTGTTCTGGTTCGACTGCTGGTAGTGTCAAAGTTGTACGAGTAGTCATCGCCCTGCGTGCAGCAAGCAGTAGTATTATTCATGCATTCAGGCCTAATAAAACTATGCCGATGCGAATGGGCGGAAGAATTTTAAGTGAACGGGCCATTCATAGCGTTATCGTCTTCATTTTACTCTTAGGTTCTATACAAATAATAGCGATGTTGCTAGTATCTGCTAACGAACCCGAAATTAGCTTTTTAACTGCCTTTTCGTGTGTACAGTCTACACTCTTTAACATTGGTCCAGGCTTTGATGCAATAGGGCCTACTAAAGATTTCCATTTTTTAAGTAGTTCAACGAAATTGTTTCTAACATTACTTATGACTTTAGGACGACTTGAATTGTACGCAGTACTTGTGCTCTTAGCCCCATCAGTTTGGAAACGGTATTCATAAGTGCTAATGTGCTTGTATGTCAGGACACACAGAGAGATTAAAAGTTTTGAGTAGCCACTTGTAGCTCTAGTTAAGTGTCGCCATCTTCTCCTATCGCTTCTACAGGACAACCTTCCATAGCCTCATTGCATAGTTCAATCTCTTCATCTGACTCTGCTTGCTTGTAAACAAAGGAATAACCACCATCTTCGTCGCGTGTAAAATTGTTCGGGGCAGTCTCGCGACATAAGTCACAATCGATGCACTGTTCATCAACGTAGTACTTACCTTTAACATTTTCAGGCCACTTTTCATTTTTATCTGCCATGACGCATTAGGTTATTGATATTTTGATGGTGTCAAGCGGTAAGGAGTTAAACGATCGCCACAATAATTTGTCTCAAAACTTGGCAAAGCTCTTCAAAATGGTACAGTATTTCTTAATGTTATACGATCGTCCCTATATGCGCGAACCAGAAATACCAAGCAGTGCGCATCAAACGTCCGCCATTAAAATATTAATGGCTTTAACCATTGGGGTATTTGCTCTCCAGCAATTATTTAATGTTCTCTTTCCGAGTCCCTATTTACCAGGCACAGAGAATGCATTTATGGCTCAATGGTTCGCGCTTAGTGGCGAAAATATTCGTTCATTTAAAATATGGACGCTGTTTACTTACTGCTTTTTGCACAGCACGCAGAGTTTTATGCACATTATCGGTAACATGCTAGGCCTCTACTTTATTGGGCGTATTTTGGAGCCATACCTTGGTCGTCAGAAATTCTTAATTCTATACTTCTCTGGTGCTATATTTGGAGGTCTGTTATACGTAATTTTACATCTTAATAGCATGACAGTGGTCGTCGGCGCATCTGCTGCAGTATTTGCACTAATGACTGTGTTTTGTAAAATTCATCCGGATCGTCCGATAACACTGCTGTTGTTTTTTATTTTACCTGTAACCATAAAGCCACGTTACCTACTACTTGGAAGTAGCATAATCTCTGTGCTGGGCTTGCTCTTTTATGAGTTGCCGAATCGCTCAAACATGGCGCATTCGGCGCACCTTGGAGGTATATTTTTAGGCGTACTTTTTTATCGCACTGTGATTCAAGCAAAATCTCTCTTTTCTATGTTCGGAATAGATACGGTAAAAATCAGCCCGCCTGATTGGTTAAAACATCGCCAAAAAAATCGTACAAATAATCTAAATTACTCCGTCAATAGAGCGCCGCGTAATGAACTACAAAAAGAAGTCGATCGCATTCTTGATAAAATCAATACTTCTGGATTTGGCTCGCTTACCGATATGGAAAAAGCAACGCTTGAGCGAGCTAAGGATTACTTAGGCAAGTAATATAAGTGGCCAAAATTATATCTGGCAACGAATTCTTTTTATCCATGACTGACTACAAAATATTAATACGATTATTTATGCTTTTGCTGGTGCTAGCATCGCCTATTCAGAGAGTGCTCAGCAATTTAGAACCAACTGTAGAAATGGGAGACCAAACTCGCTGGGTCGTCAATACAATCAACGACCGCCACTATCTAAGAGACAGCATAGGCACCCTCGATGGTCAGGCTATAGTCGAAGCTTATATTGAGTCCTTCGACTACAGTCGGATGTATTTTCTAAAGTCGCAGATTGATTCTTTTTGTTTTCGCTTTAGTGAATCCATGGAAGCTTTCCTAGAAAAAGGAAATCTGTATGCTGCTTTTGAGATATACAAAGCATACTCTAAAGAAGTGCAAGAACGTACAGATTGGATAAATAAACGCTTAAATAAAACTTTTGATTTTACTATTAGTGCATTTTTTACACCTGATCGCCGCGAAGCAGATTGGCCTGTAAATAAATCTGCCGCTAATAAAGTTTGGGAAGCCCGCTTAAAATATGAGCTATTAAACGAACTACTCTCACTCGCATCTGAATCAGAAAAGAATCCATTAGATAGAATCGATGCACCACAAACCTCTAACAATGATGTAGATGTGTTTGATCCTAATAAATTACTACGCTTACAAAACGATACAGAATTTTATGAAGCTACCTTAATTGAAGCCAAGAAAAAAATTAGCCGCCGCTACGAGCGAAATCTTAACTATATTTTAGAGAAAGAAGATACCGAAATTCAAGAAGCATATATTAATGCAATGACGCAACTATTTGATCCGCATTCGACTTTTCTCTCTGCAGATACATTGGAAAATTTCAACTCTTCGGTACAAAACTCATTTGTAGGGATTGGAGCACTCCTTCAAGACGATGACGGCATCTGTGTAATAAAAGAAATTCTACCTGGAGGACCAGCAGAAGCCAGCGGCATGCTAGACCCAGAAGATAAAATTCTTGGTGTCGCACAAGGCCGAAACGGTGAATTTGAAGATGTCATTGATATGCGTCTTCGCTACATTGTGCGAAAAATAAAAGGAGAGAAAGGCACAATGGTACGTTTATTGATTCGTCCCGGAGATGCGCTCGACCCATCCGCCCGTAGAGAAGTCTCTATTATACGTAATGAAGTTAAGCTCACAGCTAATTTGGCAACCGCGCAACTTATAACTGTACCACATGAAAAGAATGACTCTATAGCAGTAGGAGTTATTAAACTTCCCTCATTTTACGGAAATATTGGTGCTGGTGATACACTGACGACAACTTCTGACGATATATCTGAATTACTAGGTAAGCTAAAGATTGCCGGCGCGAAAGGAATTATTCTCGACCTACGAATGAATGGAGGAGGCTTATTAAGTGAAGCTGTGCGCGTTGCAGGTTTATTTATTACTACTGGACCGATTGTTCAAGTTCGAGACAAAGCTGGACGCATTGATGTCATACCCGATCGTGACCCAAGGGTGGCTTGGAATGGACCACTTATAGTCCTAACTTCTAGGTTTAGTGCTTCCGCCTCTGAGATTGTGGCGGGTGCACTACAAGATCATGACCGCGCACTGATTGTTGGTAACAGTTCAACCCATGGGAAAGGCACAGTACAAGAAGTTTATCATATGGCAAATAGACCGCTTTTTTCTTTTTTTCCACAAAAAATCGCTAAGACCCGTCCCGTCGCAACTAAAATTACTATAAAGCAGTTTTTTTTACCGTGCGGTAGTTCTACACAAGTTAAAGGTGTGGCATCTGATATAGTTTTGCCTTCAGTAAACGAATTCTTACGTATCGGTGAATCAGACCTAGACCACGCACTAGCTTGGGACCTAATTCCTGCAACACAATTAGGATCGACTTGGAATAGCGTACACAAAGATTTTACTAATTCAAAATTATTTGGTTTACTAAAAAGGGCGAGTTTAGATCGGCAAAAGAAGCTGAAAGAATTTAATTTTTTAGTGCGTCAAATCAATTGGCGACAAGAGCGTTATGAAGAAAAAGCTATCTCTCTCAACCTTCAGCAACGTATCAATAAAAAAATCCTAGAACAAAAGTACGTTGAAGAGCTTGATAAAGAATATAAAAATTTTAGCGAAATTAACTATGCGACAATAGATTTTGTTACAAACATTTCAGCAGAGCAGGAAACTCTTTCACTTAAAAATCAAGAGACATCAGAGACCATAGAAAAAACAAATCAATCACTAGAATCAGTTGCTGTAAAAGACAAGGACTCAAGAGAAGAAGCTGACGATACCCCAACCTTTGATATTCCGCTACGAGAAAGCGCACGTATTATGGCTGATTGGATAACTTTATCCACTAAATAAGGTGTTTCGACTAAGTAAATTCTTTGGATATAGGCTTCGTTTATTATCATTTAGTAGCCAAAAAAAAGCGAGATCGACCACTCATGTCCTCCATAGATTTACCCACCATTCCAGCATTTTTTGCCAACAACAAAAGAGATTCATTGTGAACAATTCCCGTCTCAAGAGCTAATAAGCCGCCTGTTGCTAAACGATCACGCGCTCCTGCTACTATGATTCGTAAATCATCTAAGCCGTCTTCGCCAGATTGAAGGGCTAAGCGCGGTTCATACTTAACGACTTCTAGCTCTGCTGTAGTCATCTCACCCTTTGTTAAATAAGGAGGGTTAGATATGATTAAGTCATATTTCTCATCCTGAGGTAGTGCATTATACCAATTACTTCTTATAAACTGAACTTTTTTTTCTGATATATTGGCGGAGGAATTTTCTTGTGCTAATGACAATGCATCTGATGAGAAATCGACAGCAGTAACTTGTGCCTGCGGATATTTTTTTGCGAGAGCGATAGCAAGCGCTCCGCTTCCAGTGCCCAAATCAAGAATTCTCTGAGGACACTCACCAACATTATCGCATGCATGTATGAAAAGCTCTTCGGTTTCTTGCCGTGGAATTAATGCCCGCTTATCGACGGCAAGTATAGTGCCAGCAAATTCTACTGAACCGATGATATACTGAAGTGGTTCACGCATTGCTCGGCGCTTCACCAATGGACGTAGCACATCTAATTGTAAATCTGTCAAAGGGCGCTCTAGATCTAAATATAAATCCAAACGTTTCACCCCAAGGGAATGGGCAATTATTAAATCAGTATCTAGTTTAGCGTTTGGTACACTACACTTCTCAAAATAAGCAATAGTGCACTCCTGAATTTCACGAATGCTTCGCATTTAATTCACTGTTCCTGAGCCTTTAATAGATTCTCTATCCTCGCTTCATAATCAATATTGTATAGAGCCAATATTAAGCTATCTAGGTCTCCATCAATCACCGACTGCAAGGATAGATTCATACCTATACGGTGATCAGTGAGTCGCCCCTGAGGGTAATTATATGTGCGAATTCGCTCCGAGCGGTCACCTGTGCCTATTTGGCCTTTTCTCTCAGCCGCATATTTTGCATTTTCATCATCCACTTTAGCCTGAAGTAATCGCGAGCGCATTACTGTTAGCGCTTTTGCTCGGTTTTTAATTTGCGAGCGCTCATCCGCACAATATACTGTCACCCCAGTAAGCTTATGAACCATCATAACAGCTGAGTCAGTAGTGTTGACATGCTGCCCCCCTGCGCCAGAGGCGCGCATTGTCGAAATTTCTAGATCTTGTGGATTAATTTGTATATCCACTTCTTCGGCCTCAGGCAGTACTGCTACGGTAGCAGTCGAGGTGTGAATTCGCCCTTGTGTCTCGGTCACCGGGACTCGTTGTACGCGATGTACCCCACTCTCAAATTTTAAATGTTTGTAAGAGTTTTCTCCACTAATATTAAAAATGATTTCACGGTATCCACCAGTTTCTGCTGGACTAGTACTCATAAGCTCCACTCGCCAGCCTTTCGTCTCCGCATAACGCGAGTACATGCGGTACAAATCTCCAGCAAAAATATTCGCCTCGTCTCCGCCTGCTCCGCCGCGAATTTCCATTACTGAATTACGACTGTCCGTAGGATCGGGCGGTATCATAGCACGAAGTACAGCAGTTTCTAGTTGCTGTAATTGCTCTTTTAGTGACTCCACTTCTTCTGCGGCCATTACACGAAGGTCTTCCTCCAATTCCGAATCATCTAAAAGTGATTGGTTATCTATAATTTGACTCTGCGTAGCATGGAAAGCTTCAAACTTCTCAATTAGACCACTCACGTGTTGGTGCTCCCTAGAAACTTCTGCAGCATGGCGCTGATCTGAATAGAAGTTCGGATCGGACATCTGTGTATCTAGCTCTGCTAATTTTTCTTTAAAAGGCGCGATGTCGGGAATTTTTGCCATAATAATTAATTCATAATAGCAAGCGTATGTGTATAGCAATTCTTTACATGATAATGGCAGTCATATTACTAGTAAGGCAGAACTCTGGACCAAAGAACAAAAAACAAGGTCAGTTGTAAGGTAATCAGGTTTCTGATTTACCAAATTAGTAGGCACCTAGCATTAAGGTTGGTTTGATCCAAATGCAAAAAATTTTCTGACTTATATATACGTCGATCTAGCAAATCTATTTGTATATATGTAAGTCTGCTATAGTAGTCTTTTTATATTAAGATAATTATACTGTGCTTAGCTCTATCTGGAAAATATTAACAATTGTTTTCGGTACAGATAAAATCCCTAGACTAGATATAGCTAGTTGCATTCAAAAAAAGAACCTTTTATTGCAACATTAAATTTAAGCTATTGCACTACACCCTTGCCTCATGCTGAGGGTAAATTATCAGTAAATACTATTATGAGTGAACCAAATTCTGAAATAGGACTAATAGGTCTTGCTGTTATGGGGCAAAACTTGGCTCTTAACATAGCTGACCATGGTTTTAAAATATCTGTTTTTAATAGGACGACCTCTAAAATGCAGGATTTTGTTAAGAATCATCCAGACACTCCTGGTGGCTTAGTTGGGTTTGAAACATTAAATGCATTTGTTTTATCGTTAAAAAAGCCGCGTAAGATAATTATATTAGTCCAAGCTGGATGGGCGACCGATAAGGTAATAGAGAGCCTTGTGCCGCTCTTAGAAAAGGAAGATATTATTATTGATGGCGGTAATGCTAAGTGGGACGATACAATTCGCCGTGAAAAAGAACTAAATCATTTAAATTTGCGCTTTATTGGTTCGGGGGTTTCTGGAGGGGAAGAAGGAGCTCGTTTTGGACCATCGCTAATGCCGGGTGGAAATCCCGAAGCGTGGTTAGAATTAAAGCCTATATGGGAAGCAATAGCAGCTAAAGTAAACCCACAAACAGGAAAGCCTATAGAGGGAGCAACTCCCGGTAAACCGGTTGAGGGCGGCTTTAGTTGTACCACTTATATTGGCCCTAATGGTGCCGGTCATTATGTAAAAATGGTGCATAATGGCATCGAGTACGGAGATATGCAGATGATTTGCGAAGCGTACGATTTAATGCGAAATATACTTGGTTTAAATCCCGGTGAAATGGGCGACATTTTTAGCGAATGGAACAAAGGTGAACTTGACTCGTTTTTAATTGATATCACTGCTGATATACTGAAACAAACAGATCCAATAACAGGTAAACCGTTTGTTGATGTCGTTTTAGATTCTGCAGGACAAAAAGGAACCGGTAAATGGACTTCGGTCAACGCGCTCGATATGGGCACGCCTGCACCTACTGTAGCAGAAGCAGTTTTTGCACGCTGTTTGTCTGCGGTAAAAGAAGAAAGGGTCGCGGCATCCCTTATCTGTAAAGGACCGAAAATACCTAGTTTTTCAGGAGATTCTGATGATTTAATTGAGGCTATTCGACAAGCGCTGTACGCCTCAAAAATTTGTTCTTATGCACAGGGTTTTCAGCTTATGCGCGAAGCCCAAAAAGAATACAGCTGGTCTTTAGATTTTGGAGCGATCGCACAAATATTTCGCGGAGGTTGCATTATACGCGCAGCCTTTTTACAAAAAATAACAGAAGCTTATGTACGAGAACCAGAGCTAGCTAACCTACTTCTCGATCCGTATTTTAAAAATGCAATTGATATGTGTCAAAAAGGCTGGAGAAAAGTAGTGTCGCTTGCTGCCGAGCACGGAGTTTCCACACCAACATTTAGCTCTGCTCTCTCCTACTATGATGGTTATCGTACGGCACGCTTACCACAAAACTTACTGCAAGCGCAGCGTGATTATTTTGGCGCACACTCCTATGAGAGGACAGATGAAGTGCGTGGTAATTTTTATCACATTGATTGGCCACTGCCGGAACGTCCACAAACTCGAGTGTAATTATTATTTTTTAAAAACATTTGCTTTTTTCTGTTATAAAAGCGGTCTACCAAGGTACGCCAAATTCCACATTTCTTTCCAGAGTCGGTAGCGTCCTTCTTGGGTAATTTTTCCTTTATCTTTATGTTCTCTTCGGGAAAACAAAAAGCCCTTTTTAATGTTCAGGTCTTCTAGAGAACGCTGTTGCTCTAATAAATCCTCTAAAGGATCATCACTCTGTGGAACAATTTCAGTAGTGTTGCTTTTTAAGCGCTTATCGTGAATTTGCTTAAGCTTTGCGATAGAGCCCTCTAATGGGATTCGTACATGTTTCCATGTGTCAGGGTAAAAACCCCCATAGGGCATATTGTAATTGTCTGTAATGATAGTTTGGCCTTCTTTGTTTACACTTGTTAATACAAAGTTTGTTACCGTTTCACCTTTACCTTTGGGAATAAAGAGTACTTGTAAGCGTATTTTCGATTCTTTGTTATCGTAAATAGATGTTCTTAGGTAAATACCTGCATATAATTCCGCTTTAAGCGACTCTAGATGCACAAAGTTTTCGTGGCGTATCCATTCTTTAATTTTAATTGTTTGTGGGTTAGCGGGCCACCCGTCACCATCTTCATTTATTTTATACTTAGGAAAAAGGGGTAAATCGCCATCACTTAATGCTTTAATTACGACCCAGTTGTACCCAGTCTCTATTATAAAATAAACCCCCAAACCAGTAACAAAATGTACGAAAAAAGGTCTAGTTGATAAGAAAAAAGCCTCGAACAAGTTATTAAAAAGAGCTGCGCAAAAGAACCAACGTAACCAGCGATAAATAATATTAAAATTTGGCTGATTAAACCGTTTAGATATATAAGGTATTGCTATTAGTAATAGCGCTAAAAAAACATAAATCATGCTAAAAAATAAGCGTTTAACGCCTCTTTATCAATGGCTCCTAAATGAAAGAGCTTCTTTTTTTCTCTATATATACTAGAGGAATTACCTGCTTATTTACTAATTAAGTCGTAGGGGCATAATTACACAGATAAAATTATCTAATGTTTTGAATAAACCTGGGCTTAGCTCATCTTTAAATTCAAAATACACTTCATCTTTGTTTAGTGCTTTTAATGGCTCCATTAAAAACTGTGGGTTAAATGCTACTTGTACTTCTGGTCCATCATATGCGATTGCCATTGATTCATGGGATTCGCCGTATTCGCTTGAAGAACCTAATATTTCTAGTAAATTCTTACTAACTTTTAATTTTACAGAATGACTCTTCTCTGAAGTGACCAGCGCTGCACGATTCACACATTCTAGCATGAGTTCTCTTTCTATTTTAACGCGGTGTTCTGTTTCTTTTGGAATAACTTGACGATAGTTCGGATAATTACCTTCCACTATTTTAGAGACTAGGTATAGTTGGTCTACAAGTCCGATAGCTTCTTCGTCTATTGAGATTTCAAAAGCGACCTGTCGATCATTAAAGGCTATTTTTACTTTCTCTCCCTTGCCCAAAAGCCTTTCTAGTTCTGCAACTGTTTTAGCGGGTAAGATTAAGCTCCCTGTATTGTCCTCAGATATCTCTGTTTCTAATGCTGTAAGCGCTAATCGGCGTCCATCAGTTGCTACTAAAGTTAGTTTTTCATCTGCGAAATTAAAATAAACACCGTTTAAAATATAACGGTTTTCATCGGTAGATTGTCCATAGGAAACACTTTTTAGCATGCTGACGATCTCGCTCTGACTAAGCTCAAAAACATGTCTGTTTTCGAAGCTTGGAAGCGGTGGAAACTCTTCTGTGTTTATACCCATTATTTTAAACAATGAACCACCTGATGTTATTTTTGCCTGGTTGTTATGACCTGCGTCTACAAATACATCGTTTTGTGGTAATTCACGCACAATCGTTGCTAATTTACGAACCGGTAAAGTGATACCACCCGGTGTTTCAACATCCGCTTTTATCCGGCAGCGAATACCTAAATCCAAATTAGTAGTGGTCAACGATATGTATTCTTCTTCTGCTTCAATTAATACATTACTCAAAATTGGCATGGTTGACCTTGTAGCAACAACATTGAGAACTTGTTGCAAACCATTGCTAAAGTGGTCTTGGTTAATCTTAAATTTCATAATAGGTTTTTTGCCTTTTTTACCAGAAGTGGCAATGCTTATATAAGTATACTTTATAGATCTATATATCTCGTAATAACAGTATATATAGTTAGTAACTATAATAAAACAATATGTATCAGATAGGCTTAGGTTTACAAAAGATATATATGAGAAAAACTACGTTAATTAAATCTTACAAACGTGTGTAGTGTGAAAAAGTTTTTTCTTTATTATTACTTAGTGACAAATCGTTCACATGAAAACCACAAAGGCTTAACAACCATTCGTCATGAGCGCTTTCTAACCCAACATACCACGTACGCATGTTTTATAGGGCCGTAAATAATATACGTAAAAAAACTAAGCGCAAAGAAGAATTCTCGAAAAACGAAAGCAACACCAAGAGCGATAATAAGATAAATAAAGGTGCGAAAGCGGGTGCTTGTGTGCCAGCCAATTTCTTTGAAACTAGGGTACGGGATATTGCTAATCATTAAAACAGCAATAGCCAGCATTAGCGGTGGCATTAACAGTGCCCAACTACGTAGATCAAGACTATTAAGAACTAAAACTAAAGATGCTATCATACCAGCTGCTGCTGGTACCGGTAAACCCATAAAGTCTTTATTGGCTCGTACAATTTTTGTTGGAGGCAAAAGTGGGTTTGTTAAGACATTAAAACGAGCTAATCGAACACTAGCACAAAGAAGATAAACAAAACCAATTAACCAACCAATTTGTAAAAAATAAGGATATTGTTCAGTTGGAGATAATATTAAGAATATCATCATTAGGGTGGGGGCTACTCCAAACGATACAATGTCTGCAATGGAGTCGAATTCTTTTCCAAATAAAGATTCGCGCCCGCCTAAACGAGCTACCCGACCATCAAAAGCGTCGCATACAACAGAAAACAATATGAACCAGACAGCTTGTGAAAAACACTGTGAAACATGGGCAGGATCACTTGAATAATTTGCCTGGATACATCGAAGAATTGCCAAGAATCCAAAAAATAAATTTCCTGCTGTTAAACTATTAGGGAGTAAGTAAATATGACTAGCTTCGTCGGCATCGGCATAACAGGTTTTTTTTTGATTGGATTTGCTCATTATACATCTTTATTCTCTTTGTGTCGGATTGAATCGAGGTATTTCCAAAAAGAATCATCTTGTTCGATTAAAAATTCTTTAGTGACCGGTAGTTTACTACGGAATGCAAAGTCTGCAAAAGTGTTACGGTGTAATATGTAATGCGCGTAGAGAGCATTGTCTTGTTGTTCAAAATAAACCCTAAACTCCCCGGCACGAACCCTGTAATAAGTTTTACTGCCTCGGTTGAATCTCCCAATTACTTCGTTTGGATTATCCAACTGTTCTTGTTTTAATGTACTAATTACTTCAACTAACATCATTTGAGAGCGCGTATCTAATTGGTTAAGCTCAAACATGCTTTGTTCGCTGAAATTAACTTGAAACATAATCGATAGTATAAATTGCTAGATATTAATTTACAATGAAAGAGCTTCAATGGATGCGCAATCAAGAATCTATATCAAGCCTAGCCATGGTTGACGCAACGGTACAACTGTCATTATATAAATATGTGTGATCCAAAAATATAACAGATGCGGTGGATATTACTAAGTTTTGATAAACAAAATCGCTTGTTGTTAAGCCAAAACAATAAGGGTCAATATATGCCTTCATTTGTAGATAGTCGCTATGAAAAACGTAGCGTCACAGATTTTTTAATTGATAAGTCATTAGATAGTAGACAGTTACACAAGCTTAGTGAATTGATATACAAGCGGCAGAAAACAATAATTTACTGTATTTGTGTTACGGAGCACCATGCCGACAGTTGTTTTAAGTGTTTGGATGAATTATTGATTGATTCAGAAAATACTCCCAGTTTATCGCCACTTTTAAAAAAAGTTTTAATAAGCATTGAGCCTCAACTAGTGCGAATTCCTTATCTAGGACAAGGAGAGAATGAATATATCTATAGCTTTCGAACGCCTAAAGAACGTAACCGTTCTGTTTATGTAGATAATCAATCAAAAACCCTTTATCAAAGTGAGTTGTGTTCGCTAATAAAAGATTTTCGTAGAATTAAGGAAAAAAAATGTGGAGAACCAGAAGTTTTAGATTTTGGTCCTATTCGCTACATAATACCTAGCCATTTCGGTTTTTGCTTAGGAGTTCAAAATGCAATAGAGCGTGCTTATGAAGCAATTTATTCCAACCCAGGACGACGTATTTTTATGCTTAGTGAATTGATTCACAATTCATTTGTTAATGAGGATTTGTTGGCTCGGGGGTTACAATACCTACAAACAGACAAGGGCAAACCTTTGTGTGCTAACGGCCAACCAGCGTATGGACCAGAGGATCCAAGCGCTCTATGGAATCAATTAAATACAGAGGACATAGTGGTTATTCCTGCATTTGGTGCTACAAACGAAGACAAAGAACGTTTGATACGTCGTGGTATTTCCATTCGTGAATATGATGCAACTTGTATGTTGGTTGAAAAGGTCTGGAAAGCAGCGCAACGCTACGCAAAAAAAGGCTTTACAGTAATCATCCACGGGAAATCAGAGCATGAAGAAACAAAGGCAACGTTTTCTAATAGTTCTCGTTATGGTCCTGCATTAATGTTGCGAAACCAAGCTCACGCAGAAGCTTTAACTGCAGTTATACAAGCAGATGGAAAATCAAAAACAGAGCTTTTTAATGCTTCATTTGAAGGCCTATGTTCCAAAGGTTTTGATCCACATATTGATTTGGAAAAGATCGCGGTTGTAAACCAAACAACTTTACTGCGAAACGAAACCATTAACATAATAGATTACTTACGTAAAATTATAGGTGAAAAATATGGCAATGATAATATACCGCAACATATTTGGTCTAAAGGAAAAGGGGATACTCTATGTTATGCAACTCAGGTCAACCAAGATGCTCTAAATTTAGCTTGTGCAAAAAAAATAGACACAGCATTGATTTTAGGTGGACGTAATAGTTCCAACACATACCAACTATATAGGGTTTGTGCTAAACGTTTCGGAGAAATGGCACACTATATACAATCTGAGGCGAATATACATTCTAAGGATAAAATCTGTCATTATAATTTTCCCGATATTAGTAGCAATCAATCAGTTGAAGGCGATAGCATGCGACCCTTTTTACCTAATACAAGTGAACCAATCAATTTGCTGTTAACTGGAGGTGCTTCGTGCCCAGACGGACTTATTCAACAAGTGATTCTGCGCGTAAACAGCTTTTTTCCGGTTTCAAAATTACGACCACTAAAGGCTATACTTAAAGATTTAGAAAGTAGGGTATAATATCGTCGGTAACATTTTTAGTTAAATACACAGACCCACTATAGTGCTCTATTCTAAGACCCTGTATAAGAGTAATTTATGAGTTCTTCTATTGCCAGTGCGGCTGTTGCGTTAAAAGTTCTGCTATTTTCTGTAATATTCCTTACACTACGTATTGCACGCTCAAGTCTGTTCATAAATAATATCGTATCTTTGCGATAGATAACCGGTTGCAGTAGTTTCTCAACACTCCTCCAGTGTTGAAGTATTTCCCTTTTATCAGTTTTACTCATACTCCAACGACTGACTTTATAGGACTTTTTGTTTTGGTTTAGTGGATAAGAAAAGTCAAAATACCTATGACTGCCATCTACAAAGTACAAGTTAACATATGGTCGTTTTTCTAGAATTTTTAGTTGGGCGATATGTAAATTTGTAAAATAGTTTCCTATGCCAAGAGTTACACTCTTACCGTTAAGCGCATCTTGATATGGTCCGTTTAATTCATAATATTGAGTAAGACTATCTATATCAATTAGATTCCAATTAGTTTTTAAAATTTCTAGCTTATTTGAGCCTATTAAAGGAGCGGTTGGTTCGGGAGAATACTTTACACCATCAGGACTTAAACTATAAACAGCGACTATTCGTACATCCTTTCCTGTTTTGGATTTTATAATGAATGGATTGTAAGGTTTTCTGTGAATGGTGGGTCCAGATACAATAGGAACTTCATTCACAGGTTTAAACCAAACAAAATATGCAATTACTGAAGCTATTATTAAACCTACAAATTGTAGAACCTTCATATATCTACTATTAGTTATAGAAAACTAAGCGTAAACAAAATTCTCTACAGACTCGACGCCCTCTAGTAAGAGTTCACCCATTAGCGTACTGGAAGTGACATTTGTAATTTTTACGCGAGCTAGTTGACCAATGAGACGTGGTGTAGCTTGGACGAATACTTTTCGATGACCGCGCGTACGCCCCATGAACATGTTTACTCCTTTTTTTGCAGGTCCTTCAAATAATACTTCTTCGACTTTCCCAATTAAGGCCTTGTTTCGTACTAATGATTGCTCACGGAGTATATTGAGCAGAATTTGATTTCGCTTCTCTTTGATATATTGTGGTATTGGATCACCTAAACGTTCCGCGGTTGTACCTGGACGCATACTGTACTTGAATAAGTAAGCCATATCAAAGCCGAACGCCTCAAAAGCCTGGCAAGTTAACCCAAAATCTTCATCTGTTTCACCGGGAAATCCAACAATTACATCTGTAGAAATATAAATATCAGGTCGAACCGCACGAATTTTACTAATTATTTCACCGAACTTTTCGATAGTATAGGGACGACGCATAGCCTTTAGGATTCGATTGCTTCCACTTTGCATAGGAAAGTGTAAGTATTCACATAACTTTGGTAGGCGTGCATAGCAGTTTATTAGATCATCTCTAAAGCCTATTGGGTGCGGGCTGGTAAAGCGGATTCGCTCAATACCATCGATTTCATGAATACGCTCTAAAAGCTGTACAAAGGGACTTTTTTTATTAACGAAAGGAAATTCTCGTACCGCGTATTGGTTCACAATTTGCCCAAGCAAAGTCACTTCACGAGTCCCATTATAAACGAGCTTTTTAATTTCATCAATTATATCTTCCATTGGTCGCGCTCGCTCAACTCCACGTGTTTTGGGCACAATGCAGTAGGAACACTTCATATTGCAGCCTTGCATAATACTAACAAATGCAGCGACTTGAACAGTTTCTTCATCGTGCGACTTAATGGTATTTTGTGAACCCGATTCCTCTTCTAAGTCTACAACGCTATCTGGTTTTGGTCCTAGGCCGTTGAGTGTGGCAATTATGTGATCTAAATGATCTGGAATACGATGAAATTTTTGCGTACCGACTATTAAATCAAGGTCTGGTAAACTATCTATCAGGGCGCCACCTCTGTTTTGTGCCATGCATCCCATAATCCCCAAAATTAAATTGGGGTTTTTTCTTTTGCGCTTGGTAAGGTGTCCAGCTTTACCAATCGCTTTCTGCTCCGCTTGATCCCTAATACTACAAGTATTTAAAAGAACGACGTCTGCATCTAATTCATTTTCAACAATACTGTAGCCTTTACCACGGAGCATTGTTGCAACTGCTGCAGAGTCGCGCTCATTCATTTGGCATCCGTATGTTTTTATGTAAACCCGGTTCATTAGGAGGATTCACGCTGTCAATGTGTTTTATTTTGTAAACCCATAAAAAATAATCGTCCTTCTAATATTCTTAGACCATAACTTTATTTTTAAATAAGATTTAAACCAGGAGGTTCAATTTTGCCTGATCTGGTTGCTTGATGTGTCGATCTCTTTTGCAATAGTTTTTCCAAATTACTTGGTAAGAGTGGCTTTTTATTTTTTGTTTATTACATGAGGTAGCTATGCTCTTTTAGTAGCTTTCTTTTGCACTAACTTGCGAGATGAAGATCTCTTGCGAGAGTTACTACCATTTTTTCGAGAGCCTTCTTTGACGAGCTTTATTGGTATATCCTTAGGGACTGCAAGGGGCAGCTTTTTTGGCATATTTTTATTCATTACATCTTTTTTATTGTCTTCTTTGAGAGCGCTCTGAGTGGATTTTTTATTCTTTCTATTATGATTTGAACGTAGATCCTGATTTTGCTCTGCCTTTTTCTCTACTTTGTGTTTTTTTTGGTGGCGATTAATTCTTTGGGAATTTTTCTTTTTCGTACCATGAGTCGACTTATTTTTTGCTTTGTGCTGCTCTGTATGGACATCAAAATCTTCAATGGTTGCAGTAATAAGCTCTTCTATTTCTTCATCACTATATGGAATAGTTCGTACAATTTTTTGTATGGGTTCAGTGGGAATTGGTGTAGGTTCAGGCGGGCAGTATTTTTTTGGTGGTAATGTAATTCGCTTATAGGGGTCTATTGGTAGCGGAGCGTCTGCTAACTCTTTGGTTGCTTGTGGGCTAAGTTGTGGGTAAATTGTTATTTCAGCAGGTATATTTGTAGCATGTGGCTTCAGTAGATCCTTTATGCTGCGTAGCACGCATGTGTAGTTAATTTGAGACTGATGCAATTGTCTGGCGCTTACCTTAGCAGACTTTGGAGCGCTTTCATTAGTATGAATTATTAAATTAGTGATACGCATGCCCTGATCGCGACATGGATTAAATAAGGTAAGATTCATTTCTCTTAAGCCTCCAAGAATTAGTGCATTGATTGCGCTTTGGGTATGCCCGCTTTTGTTGGTAGGAATAATGTGAATGAGTTGACCGCGATAACGCAGTAGATTGGGCAAAAAAATTCGAGTCAGCAACACAGGTCCAAGTAAACCTACCTTTAATATAGCCTCAAGGTTACCTATAGGTAGCTTTTCAAAAGCCGCACCAGGCGTCACATCTAAAGTATGTACTAATAAATCTGCACGATTTTGTGTCTCAAGTATAGTTTTTGCGGTTTTACAAACGATATTTATATCGGTAAGGTCAATTGCGTGAGCAGTAAAGGCGTCGTCACCCCAATCGAGATTAGAAAAATTATTGCCGATGCCATGAACATGGTACCCTTGTAAAATGAGGTGCTTGGTTATTTCTAGACCAAGAGGTGTATCCGCACCTGTTACTATAGCAGCATCCATAAATTTAATTTTTGTATCATTGAGGTTGTTCTAAAAACCGAACTAATAGAGTAGCACTTCAAGTTCTGATAAACTGCTAACTGTGGTCGCTTTAGAGGAAGCCAATAATGAAGAGCAATGGTGTCCATGTGTAAGTAAAATACAGTCTGTATCGAGTGACTTTGCGACTTCATAATCATGAAGTGTATCACCTATTAGGACAATCTCACTCGGCGACCATTTGCACCGGCGCAGCCATTGCTGTCCTTGCGTAATCTTACCATTGGCATAAATATCACCACATCCAACCAGTTCTGTGAAATGAGTATGGATTCCGTAGTGGCGTATCCCAATTTCCAAAGCTTCTTGCTTTGCAGCAGATAAGATAGACTGAGTCCTACCATGTTCAGATAGGTTATTTAAAATTAATTTGACGTCTGCGTGTAGCTCACATTCGGAGAGCCACCGAGTTTCGTAGGAATGAATAAATTCATGGCTAATCGATTCAAAACTACCTGCTGAAGTTTCAAATCCTAAATATTTGTAGAAATTGATAACGGGAAAATTAAAATTTTGACGATAATCGGCTTCTGTAATCGGTAATTTACCTCGCTTTAGGAGCAATTCGTTGAGGACTTCTACGCAGAGTCTAGTATCGTTAAGCAGTGTGCCGTTCCAGTCCCAAATAATATGTTTATATCGCATCCCTAAAGTTCTAGTCTAACAGGTCTGTATGTTGCCGAAACAAAACTACAGGGGGTTGAAGTAGCGAGATAAATATTAAGCTACCTTCTAAGCCAGGGACTCCAAGTCGCTCTCCACGCTCTGCGGCCGCTATATAATCAAACATAACAGATATAATCATAACGAAAACAAAGCCTATTGCGAGAACAGTTAGCGCAATAAATGAGGCCTTCCATAATTTTGTCTTAAGTATCCTGTAAGGGATTTGAAGAATAATTCCAAACAGAAGGCAGTAAGCAGCTTTAAAACTTAGAAAACCGACTAAGCCTACGTTCGAAAATAGAAAAATAGCCCAAACAATGAGTCCAAGTCCAAGAATTCTGCCCGTCAAGCGAGCGTAGCAAAGACTTTTATCTGTAATTCGCGCCCGAGATAGTGCTTCAGATTCTTGAGATTCCATAAAAACAATAGATATTTGATTGTAAATAATGAGATCTAGGGCAGTGTTTAAAGCAATATAGTGAACAAATTATCATTTATTCTTGCCTCTGTTACGTAATGGCATAATAGTACTTATATTCATTATTATTTTAATACTTATAAGCATGGCCGATAAAGCACAAATACAAAAGAATAAACGCAGTCCACAGGGAGATCGAAAGAATCTCGATCTGGCTATTTCTGGGATAAATAAGCAATTCGGACCTGGCGCTTTGATGCGTTTGGGCGAAGCGACAAAGATGGAAGTTGATGTGATTTCTACCGGTTCGATTGCAATTGATTTAACGCTCGGCATCGGTGGCTTGCCCCGAGGAAGAGTTTGTGAGATTTATGGCCCTGAAAGTTCGGGAAAGACTACATTTTGTCTTAGTGTGATCGCTGAAGCCCAAAAGCAAGGCGGTAACGCAGTATTTATTGACGTTGAGCATGCGCTAGACCCGCGTTACGCCAAGGTTGTCGGTGTTGATTTAGATAATCTTATGGTATCTCAGCCAGAAAGTGGCGAAGATGCACTCAATATAACAGAGACATTGATCCGCTCTGGAGCAGTAGACGTCATAGTAGTCGATTCTGTGGCAGCACTTGTTTCTAAAAATGAATTAGATGGTCAAATGGGTGATACGACTGTGGGACTGCAGGCTCGGATGATGAGTCAAGCGATGCGTCGTTTAGCAGGGGCCATAAATAAAACAAATTGTGTTGTGCTTTTTACCAATCAAATTCGCGAGAAAATAGGTGTTATGTTTGGAAGCCCAGAAACCCAACCAGGTGGACGAGCGCTTAAATTCTTTTCCTCTGTTCGAATGGATATTCGGCGGATTGGGCAAATTAAGGAGTCTTCGGGCAAAGTAATAGGGAATCGTACACGCCTTAAAGTAGTCAAAAATAAAGTTGCCCCACCCTTCACGGACTGTGAATTTGACATAATGTATAGCGAGGGAATCTCTCATTCTGGATCACTTGTAGACTTAGGCGTAGAACATAAGCTACTTGAAAAGAAGGGTTCCTGGGTTGCCTACAACGGAGAAATGATAGGACAAGGGCGTGAGGCAGCAAAGCAGCACTTTATTGATAACCCTGAAGTTGCGAATGAGCTAACACGCTTAATCATGGAGAAAGTGCACCCTAAGGCAGGAGAATCGCTAACGGGTGAAGCAGAAGCCGCAGAAAGTGTGGAAACAAATTAAATAGTATCAGCCAGATACCAGTAATGTCGCTAAAAAGGATCCTTTGTAGCTAGACTTTTAGCCTCTAAGGGCAGTTTGCTAACGGACAGGGTCGCGCAATAGATAAATTATTTCTGCCTACACTGACTATGGATTGTTGCAACGTACTTGACGCCTGCCGCGTTTATTGGATCGTAGCGGTTTATGTCTACGCTTGATACTATTGTAGCGCTTTCTACGCCTGTAGGTGAATCTGCCCTTGCGGTAATTCGCTTATCCGGCCCTCAGTGCCCTATCTTATTCAAGGCATTGATAGGAGACAAGAAAGAGTCAATGCCTCGCCATGCAATACTTGTTAAATACATGAGCATTAATGGCTTACAATTAGATGATTGTATAGTTACTTACTATGAGAATGAGCGTTCATTCACAGGAAATGCCACATTGGAGATCACCCCCCATGGTAACCCTCTCATTATTCAGAACATATTAGAAGATCTCTATGCGCGCGGCTGCCGCGCAGCACAACCAGGTGAATTTACTCGTACTGCTTTTTTAAATGGAAAGCTGGATTTAAGCCAAGCCGAAGCTATAGCAGATTTGATTCGTGCGCGCTCCGACCGCTCGATCGAAATTGCCCAGCGCCAACTGCATGGTTCTGTCGGGAGGAAAATGAGCGAATTAACCGACAATATATTATCGATAATGGCACAGGTAGAGGCGTACATTGATTTTCCTGAGGAGGATTTACCGGGGGAGAATGTAGCTGGACCGACCCAGGAGCTAGGAATTGTTCTTAAGCAACTAAATCAATTAATACAGACTCAGCAATATTCTGCTATCTTACATGAGGGCATTAAAACTCTAATAGTAGGAGAGCCTAATGTTGGTAAAAGTAGCTTAATAAATGTTTTAACCGGTTCTCAGCGAGCGATTGTTAGTGATACACCCGGGACAACCAGAGATTTCATTGCTTCGTTTATGATGCTTGGGTCATTCCGCATAGAAATACTTGATACTGCTGGCTTACATAAAGCAAGTGATGAGATTGAGCAGCTTGGCATTCAAAACACTCTGGAACAGGCAGAAACGGCAGACTTTTTCTTATTGGTACTCGACGCAGCAGAGCCCTGCCCCACTCTTCCAGAAGAATTACTCGAACACATGAGTTCCTCGAATACCTTGGTTTTAGAAAATAAGATGGATTTGGACAAGGCGCAGTCACTAGCAGCGTTTCTTCCAGATTTGACCCATTGTGCAGTATCTTTGAAGACGCAAAATGGGCTAGAAGCCTTTAAAGATCAATGGCTTACGTTAATTCAGTCAGGTCTTAGCACCGCTCCTTCAGTAGAGGGCTTAGTTGTAAACGCACGACACGCTGCGGCGTTATCAAAATCGGTAGAAGCTCTTGAGTTGGCAGAAAACAAGCTTAGGATGGGTGAATTGCCAGAATTAATAGCTGCAGATTTGCGTAGCGCGGTGGAGTCGATTGGTGCAGTTGTAGGACGAGTAGATAATGAACGTATGTTAGACAGCCTTTTTAAACAATTTTGCATAGGGAAATGAGTGCAGGTTTACGACATGGGCCAAATCAACCGTACGAAGTAATTGTATGTGGCGGTGGTCACGCAGGCGCTGAGGCAGCGCTGGCTGCTTCACGCTTAGGTGTAGCGACCTTGCTATTAACAGGAAATTTAGATACGATTGCTCAGATGAGCTGCAACCCAGCCATAGGTGGACAAGCGAAGGGCCACATGGTTCGAGAAA
>JAKVCN010000021.1 GCA_022448585.1 Puniceicoccaceae bacterium
CCGTTTTTGGCTCTAGGCATGTTATTTTGATCTCTTTTTTATATCGCTGCTGGGTCGCCCATTTTCGTGTTACCCTGCTAGCGTAAGTTAATTTAATTAGCGATTAAGATTAAGCGAATGGAAGCCCACGAATAAGATTAGCCCTTTGACCGTCCGCTACAAGCTTACTGCTGCCTGCTCGGCGGCGCTGCTTAACACTCTTATTACGCAGAAGGTGACGATGTCCTGGCGTACGACGAAGGAGCTTACCAGTACCAGTCTTCTTAAAGCGCTTGGCGATTGATTTACGTGTTTTCTGCATGAGAAATTTGGAAAAGATGCAGAAAACACATTGTATGTGTGTCTATGTAAAGCACAATTTTAGTTAAGAAAGCATTGAAGTCGCTCGTATGATCAACCTAATCTTTAATTTCAATACCAGTTGAGTGAATTCGCCACAACTTACAGTTTATCTAAAAGGGTCCGATTACGGACGTATTCGCAAGTTAACAAACTTTGAGAAGCACCATCACGAGCCAGATCACTTCAGTGATGCCGCTCTCAGATTCGTGAGGCGTATCGGTCATGCAGAAGTAAAAAAATCAGCAGAACTTCTTTACCGAGAAATTCGTAGACAGTTTGCTTACAAGCGATGCGACTTTGATTATATCTGCGAAAACGGCTATGCTAGTATTAAGACTCCTGACTTTGAAATCGAAAAAAGCATCGATCAAGGGATTGAAGTATCAAAGCCAAAAAACTATTGTATAAATACTTTGGTTAATCTCATAGATACAATAGGAAATCACCGAGATGAACGCTTCATTGATTGCTTCAATGATCACTGTGATCAAGTCATAGTAGTATTTCCTCAAATAATCGATCTGAGTAGTAAAATTGACCAGATCGAAGCGATTGAAGAGTTTGCAAATTATCTAGATTATGCTCCAGATGCTAGCTCCTTTGATCTCAAGTTAAGCGATCAAGATCTACATATTAACTTCACTGAAATGCACATGAGCTTTCGTTTGCTCACCTATCCAAATTTGAAGAAGTTATTGGAACATAGCCAAAAAGCCTTCGATATACTAACAAAAAAAAGCGATATTATTTCGATAGACTAAACACCATAGATTTTCATTATATATTGAAACAACTTTATAATAATTAACCATACATGGCTAATTTAGTAGTATTCACTTCAATAAAAAAGACATAAAAAGAATGAAAATGCGAACTGAGTCTGACTCTATGGGTCAAATGGAAGTACCAATTAATGCGCTCTATGGCGCCTCTACTCAACGTGCAGTCCTAAACTTTCCAATATCAGGAATACCAATCGATCGAGAGCTTATCCGTGCGTATGGATTAATCAAGCTGGCCGCTGCCAAAGTCAATTATGAGCTAGGTTTTTTATCCAATGAAAAAAGAAATTTTATTACTATTGCGGCTAAAGAAATTTTTGATGGGCAGCATTATGAACAATTTCCAGTGGATGTTTATCAAACTGGATCAGGCACATCCACTAACATGAATGTCAATGAAGTGATTGCTAATAGAAGTAACCAAATTAGAGCAGACGCTACAAAGGCTGGTGAGAGCAAGCTCTGCGTTCACCCCAATGACGATGTGAATCAATCTCAGTCGTCTAATGATACATTTCCCACTGCCATACACATTGCAATTAGCTTAAAGATAAAAGACGAATTGCTGCACGAACTAGAACTCTTTCATCAAGCGCTTGTTCAAAAATCTGAGGCATTTAAAGATATTCTTAAGATTGGTAGAACCCACCTAATGGATGCCACACCAATTAGTTTAGGCCAAGAATTTAGCGGTTATGCAAAACAACTTCAATATGCCATAGAAAGAGCCAATAAAGCACTCGATGCTCTTTTAGAACTGCCTTTGGGTGGAACCGCTGTCGGTACAGGTATAAACTGCGACAAAAACTTTGCCTCCAAAGCGATAGAAATAATTTCAGATACCACCGAAGTTAAATTCAAAGAGGCCGAGAATCATTTTGAAGCACAATCTGCCAAGGATGGATTGGTCGAGTGCCACGGACAATTGTCGACTATTTGTACTTCCCTTTTTAAAATTGCCAACGACATTAGGCTTATGGGGTCTGGTCCACGCTGCTCTATTGGAGAGATTCAATTACCAGCAACTCAACCTGGATCTTCTATCATGCCGGGTAAAGTCAATCCTGTGATGTCAGAATCACTAACAATGGTCGCAGCTCGCGTATTTGGAAATCAAACTACAATCACTTGGGCAGGCGCTAATGGTCACTTAGAACTCAATACATATATGCCGCTTATGGCACATACTATTCTAGAGTCCTTAAAATTGATGATTCACGGACTTAAAGCATTTCGCAAGAATTGCTTACTTGGATTAAAAGCAGATCCACAAAGATGTGAGTCGTTGATAGAATATTCACTTTCTATGGTCACTTCCTTAGCACCTAAAATAGGCTATGACTTAGCCTCAGAAATAGCCAAAGAAAGTATCGCCTCTAAAAGAACTGTAAGAGAAATTTGTTTAGAGAGAATGGATTCATTAAAAATGACTGAAGAAGAAATTAAAGCTATATTAGATCCTGCTAAAATGGCAGGCTTGACTCAATCTTTTTAAAGCGGAAACCAAGCAACGAGCTTGTAAAGAAACTCCAAAAAAGCGGAAGCCAATTTAACAGTCCTACAGTTAGTTAGGTTACTAAATCAATTGAACGAGCGACCACAACCACAGGTACTGCTAGCATTTGGGTTACGAATTTCAAAACCTTTACCATTTAATCCATCGTCAAAGTGAATTTCACTCCCATCTAGATATTCAAGACTGGTGGCATCGATTAAGAATAACACACCATTGTGTGACAATTTTGTGTCACCCTCATTGGAATCGTCGAAAGACATACCATACTCGAAACCAGAGCAACCACCTGCCTCGACAAAAATTCTAAGTAGCTGACCGGGTCCCGCTTTCTCCTTTTGCATACCCATTATGTGAGACGCGGCGCTGTCTGTAATTGTAATCACTGTACTAGTAAAAAGAGTCAATGAAGAGTGTCAACTCATGTATACAAAGTGGTTAATAGGCTATGCAAATTAATAAGCAATTTTCATGCTAGATTAAAAGAATCGTCTTGCAGACTAGATAGATAAGGATTCTATACCACATACTATTAGTGTTCTGCAATAACATCTCAAAAAATTACTCACGTTTACTAGCCATCCATAGCCTTCATAGAAACTATGTGCGCGCTCGAATTTCAACAATCCCAAAAGCAGACTCAATCGCTTGTACTAGCGCCGCAGTTACGAAACTCTCTGAAAATACTGCAAGCGCCAGCAGTAGATCTACGTACCGCTATTTTAGAGGAGTTACAGGCTAACCCACTGCTCGAAGAGTTATCCATTAATAGCATTAGTGTTGAGGAGCGCATCAGTGATCCCAATTTAAGTGATCAAGAAGCGGAAAAAGAGTTAGATTTCAATGCTGAAGATTATAGTATTCTTGAGCGTATGAGCGAAGATGTACGTGAACAATTTGCTCAAGAAAATACTCCATCAATTGTCACAAATGAAGCAGTCGAGCGGCGGGAACATTTTATGAACTCACTTACTGTAGGAGTGTCACTCCAGCAGCATTTAATCGAGCAAGCCGATATGGCTGACTGTACAAATTCGGAGAGGGAAGCCCTCACCTACTTAATTGGAAGCCTCAACGAAAGTGGCTTCTTAACGGAAACTTTGTCGAATATAGCACTCACTAGTCGCGTAGCATACAGCGCAGTTCAAAGCGCAGCAAATTTATTGAGATCATTCGACCCTCCAGGGATAGGAACGAATGATATGCAAGACTGCTTAATAACGCAGTTGGAGTTAAATGGGCGAAGCAACTCGGTCGCGGCGCGTATTGTTCGAGATTATTTTAAGTTACTCGTACGCCGACGCATTCCCGAACTTTCTCGTAAAACAGGTACGACAACAGAAGATATACAAACTGCTATTGAAGAAATCGCAACTCTCGATCCTGCCCCCGGAAAGCGTTTCAGCGCTGACAGCAATACTATTATCGAACCAGATGTAACCGTTTTTAAAGATGATTACGGTCAATGGCAGGTAAGCCTAAATAATGATTATATTCCCCGCTTAAAGATAAGCGGAGTCTATAAAGAAATGCTTGCCAAAGGAACCCTAAGTAAAAAAGAAAAAGACTTTATGCTCGAGCGAATGCGATCAGGGAAATTCCTAATTAATTCAATTGAGCAGCGCCAACAAACCATCGAGCGTATTACACGCGAAATTCTATCTTTTCAGGCAGAATTTTTTGAGCACGGAATCGCAAAGCTAAAGCCATTAACGATGAACACAATTGCGCAGACTGTAGATGTACATGAGACGACCGTATCGCGCGCTATTGCTAATAAATACATGCGCTCTCCACATGGTGTATTTGCTTTCAAATACTTTTTTACTCCTGGCTTCACATCTAGTAGTGGAGAATCCGTATCGAATAAATCGATTAAAGATATGATCGAACATTTAATTGAGGGGGAAATTACAGCAAAGCCCTACTCTGATCAAAAAATAGTCGATCTGTTAAAACAAAAAGAGATTAAAATTGCTCGCCGTACAGTCGCTAAATACCGAGAAGAGTTGGGTATACTACCAACAAATTTAAGAAGGCGATATGACTGAATCAAGCGCCGCGGGTATACCTTGCTTAAAGCGGAAGAATCCAGCTTTAGCTAGTGGATGAAAGTGTGCATCCCAAGGGCATCGCTGCATGTATAATTTAGCTCCATGTGCTTCAATCATAGTTTTAAGGCCTTGTATTTTAGTGTTCCAAATACCTATTGGAACTTCAGCCATAAGCACAGTATCTAATTGGTTAGTTGTTACCCAGTTGCCCACAGATTCGAAATCTTTAAATAACGGATGCTCCAATTGAAGAACTGATTCCAAGGATTCTCGACGAAACTGTGCCACCATGGGAGCAATTCTATTTTCCGCATAGACTTCAGCTGAAAAGTATCCAGCTATATGAATTTCGACTTCATCTTGATTCGTAATCAACCAATTGAGCGCGCACACATCATCTTCTTGCAAGAGTACACCTACACGTGATTTTTTGTCTGGAAGAGGATCTAAGTTAGGTAGACTGCGCGGCGGCTGCCGTGGTAAGTCCTTTGGAATAATTGCTTCAGTTGCTAAGCTTTCTTTTACTTCAAAACGCCCTCGGGTGAATTTACGAATATTATCTGGACGCGCTAGATAAGTCTTACCTTTAGTGTGTAATCCTGCAACCCAACGCCAGCTAAGAGTATTACTCGCGGGATCACCATCGAGTAAATTTTGCATAAATAAATCTGCTCCTAAGACCCATGGAAGCTTGAGCGTATGGATCCAAATACTCGCGTACCACATCCGCACATGGTTGTGTAAATACCCAGTCTGCTGTAGCTCTTGGGTCCACTTATCTATGCACTCAATTCCACTCTGCCCAGCAAGAGTAGCTTGATAGATAGTATCATTACAAGATACTTCATGCATTTGATTCAGCTCTGTCAAATACTGCTCCCAAACTGCTGGGCGAAGCTGCAACCAACCCTTCCAATAAGTGCGCCAACACACTTCATCGATAAACTTGCTAGCAGCACTAGCACTATGCTGATGAAGAACATACTCAATAATTTCCCATTCATGTAATAAGCGAGTCCTAATCCAAGGCGAAAGACCAGATACATTAGCACCTTTACCTTGAGCGCTTACGTAGTTTCTTCTCAACGCATACTTTTTTCCTGCATTTGGGAGAAATTGATGAAGCACCTCAAGCGCTGATTGTCTGTTTGGTATGTGCACTAGGTACAATCGAAACAAAACTAAAAAACCTACAAATATACTGCAGTACTTCTTATTTAGAAATAAGCTCTAGGCACGCACTACCAATTCCATCAGCAAGCAATCTTCCTTTAGGACTGAGTCTATAAAACCTATCTTCTTGAAAGACCAAGCCTTCATTCACAAATTTTTGAAGTAACTTATGCAACTGTAGGAGTGAACCCGCACATGGAAAACGGCGCTGTAATTGTGCCCACTCAATACCCTTATTCATACGTAGCCCAAAAATCACCGCATCAAAAAAAAGTATTCTATCATCGAGCATTGTTTGCTCTATTCGGCAATTCGTTTCATCCTTGGTGCATAAGTCCTCAATCCATTGATCTAGATTCGCAGCGCGCTGATAGCGAAAACCATCGTACTGGCTGGCTGCTGAGGGGCCACAACCGATCCATTCGTACATTCGCCAAGTATTCAAATTGTGCTGACATTGACTTGACCGATTCGATGAGAAATTAGAAATTTCATATTGTTCAAAACCGAGCTCTCCTAAGAGCTCCCATCCTCGCTTGTAAAATTCAAGTTCTCGATCTGCATCGATGCTTACTTTTCCTTCACAAAGTTTTACATACAGCGCCGTATCTTCTTCAAAAGTTAGGCAATACGTAGATATATGATTGGGGCTCAGCTGTGCAGCTTCACGAAGGTCAGACTCCCAGCCTTGTATAGACTGGTTTGGTATCGCAAAGATCAAGTCCAGATTTGTATTAGTAAAAGCAGCATCTTCAATTAGGTCCCACGCCTTGTAGATCTGCTTTGGTTTATGCAAGCGCCCTAGAGATTCGAGTAATTTAGCATCAAAGCTTTGAACTCCCATAGAAATGCGTGTTACTCCTAAATCCCTTAATACACTTAACTTATCCGCCTTAATAGTGGACGGTGCCATTTCGACAGTCCATTCCTGTGGCGAGCAAGGCAAGCGAGAAAGTAAGCTCTGCCCAATGCGCTCTAATTCTTTTGCTGATAGTAAACTAGGTGTACCCCCACCCCAAAAGATTGTACTTACTTCACGACCCATTGGTAAGCGTGAAAATTCTAAGTCCATTGCATCCAAATAGCGATTTAGATCACCACGCCTTGGCTTATCCTGATAAAAGGCGCAAAAATCACAGGTGGATGCGCAAAATGGCACATGGCAGTAAACTCCAAGCGGCTGAGTAGATAACTCACTTTTTCGAGACCTCTGAAGTATTGATTTCACTGGTTCAAATATTAAATGACGCTAAATAAGGATTAGCCTCTTACTGCGATCTGAGAAATCAAGAAGCAATTTACTAAAATTAGTAGTTTTGCTTGCCGATTATACGTGTACACGCATTGCTAGATAGATGATAAATAAATGCTACCTTATTAGCGCCTTTACTCTTGCTCTACTATTGGGACTAACTGGATGTAATACCCAGATAGAAAATATGACACCCACACGTGTTCCTGCCAATCCCTCTGGGATTTATACTCTGAGCGCTTATGCTAAGCTCAGTAATCAGTCTGTCATGCGCGATAGCATGAGCGCATCAATTGTGATTGATGGTGAAACACACCCGATGAGCCAGAGCGAAGTTGGCGAAGCTCACTTTGATTATGATTATACCATGCCAGAGAATCGAAGCAGTGCCCGCTTTTACTACGTCCTAGATTACAAATTTATTAACAAAGATAAAGTCATTAAAGATGCCACTGTTCAATCAGGTATCGAGGAAATGAAGTTAATCGATCGATATTCGATTTCACTAGATACTAACCGGGCTCCGGTTGGAACCTCACTAGCAGTTTTGGGCCGCGGCTTCTCCCGCAGCGACAAAGTTTATGTCGGTGGCATTGAAGCAAACACGCGCTTCATTTCTAGTAATACACTACAGTATATTGTGCCTAATGTGACCTCGGCAATGTCGCATTCAGTTGAGGTACGTGGCGTCAGCACAGAGAGTGCAGGTACTCTGAAAGTTGATCCAGGCCTGCCTCTGCGAGTTATCCCTGATAGCTTGACTCTTCAACAAGGACAACGCCAAGCTCTCGCCTTTGCTATGGACAATCCGGCGCCAATGGGTGGATTGTATATAAATGTGACAACAGACATTCCTAATAGTGTTATTATGCCAGAGGTAATTATACCCGAGGCAGCAAGAACAGTAAACATTGCGGTACGAGCGGGCGAACCAGGCGCAGGTAGTTTGTATATACAAGGACCAGGCATGAATGAGATCGTGATCCCAATCACAGTTGAATAATTCATTGAAGTCACTAAAGCGCACAGAGCACTAAAGAGTCGGGACTGCAGCGAGAAGCTTTTTCGTGTACGGATGCTGCGGATTGGAGTAGATCTCATCAGCTGGCGCTTGCTCCACGATTTTCCCTTCAGTCATAACTAGTACAAAATCACTAATGTGTTCGACCACGGCTAAGTCATGCGCAACGAACAAATAGGTGAGCCCAAGCTCTTGCTGCAAATCCTGTAAGAGATTTATAATTTGCGCCTGCACCGAGACATCTAAGGCACTAACAGGCTCATCACAGATAATAAATTCTGGTTCGACTGCAAGCGCGCGAGCAATCCCTATACGTTGACGTTGCCCTCCGCTAAACTGGTGCGGGTAGCGGCTCATGAAATCGGCTTCTAAACCGACCTTTTCTAATAGCTGCGCGACCCGCTCCTCTTTCTGTGACTTAGAAAGTTGCTTAAAATGAATATCTAATGGCTCTGCCACACTGCTGTAGATACTCATGCGTGGGTTGAGCGAGCTGAAGGGGTCCTGAAAAATCATCTGGATTTTTTTGCGATAGGGAAAATATGCTGCTTTGGAGACCGTAGATAAATCTTGTCCTGCATAGCGAACGAAGCCAGAAGTGATTGGTGTGAGTCTAGCAATTGCACGACCCGTTGTGGTTTTACCACTACCACTTTCGCCAACGAGGCCCACAGTCGATCCACGCGGCACCTCAAAAGAAATTCCATCTACCGCCTTTACTTGGCCTACCACTCGCTGGAGAACACCTTCCCGTATAGGAAAGTGTACTTGTAAATCATGCACCGCGAGCAGCGGTTCTGTGGCATTGAATTTGCTCATTATATTTAGTTATTTCATAGCATGTGCTAAAAGCTTCAAGCTATTTGCACAAAGAGTTTACCTTGAGCTTGAGAATTAAAACACTACTAACAATAAGATGGATCTAAGTCGCTACCAAAGTATAGACCCGAATTTACTGGTTGGAGTTATAAATACTGCACTTCGTAATGACTATGAATCGCTTGAAGATCTTTGCTTATCTCACGATATTAGCAGCGAAATATTGGTGCAACGCTTGGCAAGTAGTGGCTACGATTTTCAGAATGAGCAGCAGCAATTTCGCTGATAGATTTTTGTAACTGTTTTCCGCTGGTAGATGAAAAGCTAACGCGACGCTGCCATTTCCTGCTCAATTGTAGCCAAGCGGTGTTGCTTAGCACCAAGTTTTGGAATACAAGCAATCAGCGCCTTCGTATAGGGATGCTTAGGAGCGCTCAAGACAGTATCCACTTGGCCGCGCTCAACAATGTCACCTTTGTACATTACCAGCACCTCATCGGCGAAGCCCTTCACAATTCCAAAATTGTGCGTAATAAGTACAATACTCATACCGAGTTTGCTTCGCAGTTCTCTCAAAAGGTCAATGATCTGCGCCTGTATGGTAACATCAAGAGCCGTGGTAGGCTCGTCCGCAACTAGAAGCTTTGGCTCGCAAGCGAGCGCCATCGCTATCATCACCCGCTGCTGCATGCCCCCGCTCATTTCATGCGGGTACGCGCTGTAGCGCTGCGCTGCTTCGCGAATACCAACAAGTTTAAGCAGTTCAATCGTGCGCACTTTAGCATCGCTAAGATCGGGGCGGTGTAACCGCACTGCCTCTTCTATCTGATAACCGACTGTAAACACTGGATTAAGTGACGCAGAAGGTTCTTGGAAAATATAGGCTATGCCTGCGCCGCGGATCTTGCGTAATGCATTACTATCCATCTTCAGAGTGTCTTGACCCGCAAAAAAAATTTCGCCACTCACTGTACAAGTTGGCGCGGGTGGCAGTAAATCTGTCAGCGACAAACAAGTGACACTCTTACCGCTTCCACTTTCGCCTAATAGTGCGACGGTCTGTCCGCCGCCTGCAACTGAAAAGTCAATGCCATGCACGACCTCCGTGCTTTCATCATCTCCTTGAAAGGCAATTCTTAGATCCTTAACTTTTAATAGGTCCGGCATAATTTCTAGTTAGATAGTTCATTAATTATAAATCAACACTCAACAAGTTTGTTACCTCACTTGCATCTTAGGATCGACACAATCACGTAATGTATCGCCAAGTATATTGTAAGCAATCACGGTAATAAAAATCGCGAAGCCAGGAACAAGCATCCACCAAAAGTTCATAAAAAATACAATCATGTTACCCTGCGATTGTTTAAGCATTAGCCCCCATGAAGCGGACGGCTCAGAAATACCAAGCCCTAGAAAGGAAAGTGCGGCTTCGGCTAATATATAGCCCGGTATGGATAAGGTCGCTGCCACAAGTAGGTAGCTAGCAAGATTTGGCAAAATATGCTTGATAAGAATTTTAGGTAGAGACTGGCCCATACTTTCTGCGGCAAGCACGTAAGAGCGATTGCGAATCGAAAGAGTCATACCACGAATAATTCTGGCTGTGCCCGCCCATCCTATGACGGAAAGCAGCACCACTATAATCATATACACCTGCCCAGGGGAAAGCTCTGGACTAATTAATGCAGAGCGAAGAGCGAGCAGTAAATAAAGCGCAGGGATCGACATTAAGAGCTCCACAAAGCGCATCGCAAAAAAGTCGACAGTTCCACCGAAGTAACCTGCTAACGAACCGACAATAAAGCCAAGGATCAAGGTAATCGATATTCCAATAAATCCAATCGAAAGTGAAATTCTTGACCCATACAATAGCCGGCTAAAAATATCGCGACCCGTATCATCTGAACCGAGTAAATAAAGCCGCGCATTCGATTCAGACGGGTCTAAGCCAAACAAGGTACGCTGCATCGGAATAAAGCCCCATAAGTGATAAGGATCGGTCTTAGCGAAGAAATTTACAGGAATCGTCTCTCCAGTCGCTTTGTATTCGGGTGAGCCCAGCGACTGCTTGGCATAGAGCTTCGCATGTAAACCGCCCTCCTTCCAAATAAAGCCTGTCGGTGGGTGATAAGCTTTATCCAAATTTTGTTCTGTTATCGGATAAGGTGCTAAGCAGGGAGCTAGTAATGCTGAGCTATACAAGACTACCAAAATAACAAGTGCAGCTGATCCTAGCGTGCGGTGCAACACCCGAGCGATCAAGCGCTTAAACAATACATATAAAATATAGCCGACTAGAGCGACACATGCTACTGCGAGCAACCCAGCGGACAAAATACCTATATATTTTAGCCCGACTCCAATCTGCAAGAGCAAAACAGGAGCAATCATTTCTAATGTAATTTCTAGAGCAATCACAGCAAGCAGAGCTATCCATACCCAAGTCGTCTTTCCAACGCCAGCGCTAGCTGAACTACCGGTCTGTGAGTTGCGAATGCGAGGGTCTACCCAAGCGAGCATTAAATCGGCAACTAAATTACCTAGAACTAACATGACTACACCAATCATTACCCCTGCCATCACGACGTACTGATCTTCACGGATTAGCGCATCAAAAATTAGCTGACCTAAACCTGGGTAGTTCATAACATTTTCGACTAGTAAGGCTCCAGATAAAAGGCTCGCGAAGGAATACCCGAAAGAGGTGATAAGTGGGTTGATAGCATTGCGCAGTATATGCCGAAACATAATTACTCGCTCGCGCAAACCCTTCGCCCGAGCGGTAGTTGCAAATTCTGCGCGCATGTAATCGATAAAGTTAGCGCGCATGATACGCATCATACCAGCGACACTACCAACTCCTAAGACCAGAGTCGGCAAAATTAAGTGGTAGGCATAATCCATCCACTGCAGAGCCCATGGATAAAACTCACTCTCGACTGAAGATCTACCGCCCTCAGGAAAGAGTCCAGTAATAGAGGCAAAGTACACCGCTAAGATCGCCAGAAAAAACTCAGGTATCGATAGCGCAGCGTATGCGAGTAGCGCAGACAAGCGATCAAAGATCGAGTCTTTATAGAGAGCTGCAAGAACTCCCAAGGGTATCGCAATACACCACGCAAAGCTTAACGAGGTGAGCGATAAAACAAAAGTAGCTGGGACTCGCTGTTTTAGTAAACTAAATACTTCCACTTGGTAGGTCCATGACTCCCCAAAATACGGCCAGCCAAAGTGCAGACCTTTTTCAGAATTCCCTATCCAAGGTCCATATTTAATCGGCGCAACATTTGCGATCCAGTGACCATAGCGCACAAACCAGCGAGTCGGCGCTCCACTTGCATCAATGAGCCCAAGCTGGCGCTCTTGTTGCTCAATGACTTCCTGCGGGATATCGCGAGCCGCGCGAGCTTGCGTCAGAAAATCTCCTGGCGAAAGATACATTAATATCGAGACGAGCAGGCTCGTGCCCAATAATAAAGGGATCAGGCTAAGTAAACGGCGCAAAATAAAAGCAGTCATTGGCTATTCTTCACTACCCTCCCAAATCTCTTCTATATTCCATAAAATCGTGCCCGCACTTGGCACGTATATATTACGCCATTTATTTTTTACCCCAGCATATCCATACGGCGTGAATCCGTATAATAGAGGTAGTTCCTCAGCCAAGATAGACTGCACCTCATGCATGTAGTTAACTCGCTGCGCCTCATCTAAGGTGCGCTCTTGTAAGCCGATTAGCTCATCAATACGCGCCTCCCACTTTGTAGCTGGAGCAGGCTGCTCGGGATACCACTGGTGGTACTCGCCGCTACTTAAGTAAAGCGCCTTGCTGCCGGATGGATCATAAGCCGCGCTACTCGAACCCCAACCAAGAATCGTCACATCATAATTAAAGGTGTCGTCGGTGCGGCGCAGCAAGGTCGCAAAGTCGGAGCGTTCTAAATACACATCCATACCCAAATCCTTCATATTTTCAACGAAGGTCACGCCGACTCGGTCATAGAAATTACTCTCTACTAGTAAGAGAGTAAAAGCCACTGGTACTGCCTTTGAGTCGATTAATTGACCAGTCGCATCCCAGCTAAAACCGGCTTGCCTAAGTAGGCGCTTCGCCTGCTCCGGATCAAAATCATAGCGTGGCAAATTTGGATTGTGCCATTTGCCCTGAGCGGGCGCAATAATCGAGGTCAATGGTTCGCCCTTACCAAAAAGTAGCGCATCGATGAGACCCTGACGATTGAGCCCATACTGGACTGCTTGCCGAAAGCGCTTATCTGTAAACCAGCGCAGCTTGTGCGCTGGCACGTAGGGCTCACCGTTTGGGTTTACTCCACGATGTTGATTGAACCAAAAGAAATTCACACTGGCGGATGGTCCGCGGTCGTAAATACTAAAGCGGTAGGTATCGGCGGCTTTTTGTACCCATGTATAATCATCGGCTCCTATGCCAGATGCATCACTCTTTCCTGTGGCAAAGTGTGCTACTTGTGTATTCGCCTCTTTGACAAATTGGTGCACAAGATAGTCTAGATACGGCAGGCGCTGCCCCTTACGATCCGCTTTCCAGTAATGTGGATTCGGTTGTAGCACCAAGCGCTCCCCTGGTTTGTATGACATGATAGTAAAAGGTCCATTGCCCACAATCGATGCGGGTGATTCAATCGCCGTTTTTGTTGACCACTGTTTTTGAAAGCTTCCATTTTCAAATGCAGTCTGTAGCTTATGCTTGGGCAAAATCGGTAGACTTATGTCATATATAAATGGCGCATAAACTGTGGGCAGATCAAAACGTACCGTATATCTGTCGATCTTTGTATAGCGCAGCTTTTCTCCATTAATGTGAAACTGCTGATAGTTTCTAGAAGGATATTTTGGTAAACGCTTCCCGGTAACCGAATCTACAGTTTCTGCTAAGATACAGTCAAAAGTAAAAATAACATCGTCTGCGGTAAATAGCATTCCATCACTCCAACATACCCCCTCACGCAAATAAAAAGTGTACGATTTATGGTCCTCGCTCACCTCCCATGTTTTCGCCAACGCTGGTAAAAACTGTTCGGTTCGCGGGTCATATTCAACGAGCGAGCTTAACAGGCGCGAGAGCAAAAGCGAAGTGCTAACGTTATTCGGTACCTGCGGGTTAAAGGTGGTGGGCTCTGTAGTTTCACTTAGTACAAAGATACCACCATACTGACCAGGCTCAGCTGATACACAAAGCGTATCAGCAGGTAGCGCATACTTGCCGCGTACAATCGCTGGCGGCTCCGAACAGCCAACAAACATGGTCATAATACCAAGTAATACCCCCAGAATAGCTCTCTGAGAGGATGCAATTTGTTCACTTTCTGAATCCAACATGTAAAGCCCTAACGAAATCTTCTCAGCCACAATATTCAACCTCATTTATACAGTCATTAATTAACTAAATTTTAGCAGAAACCTTGACAATGGACAAGCGTTCACCTAAACACTTGTACACTATGAAAGAATTAACCCAGCGGCAAAAAGAAATCTTAGAGTTTATTGAGCACCACGAGTGGCGTAACGGCTTTTGGCCAAGCATTCGAGAAATACAAGAGAAATTCCAATTTAAAAGCACCAATGCTGTTATGGGACACCTACGCGCCTTGGAAAAAAAGAATGTATTGGAACGTATTCCGGGCCAAGCGCGCACATTTAGAATTAACGGCCCTGATAATAGAGAGTCCTCCCAAATACCTGAAAATGCTCACGAGGTAGTCGAGATCCCAATTGTTGGCGCTATCGCAGCCGGCTATCCTGACCGCGTCGAAGGCGCAGGAGAAATTGGCCGCTTGCAAGTCGATATTGGCAGTGCGGGCTTTAGCTCGCTGCGTCGTAGTTTTGCCCTACAAGTGCGTGGAGATAGCATGGTCGATGCAGAAATCTACGATGGAGATCGTGTCGTCATTGAGCCACGCGATGCGCATGATGGTGATATTGTTGCTGCCTTAATTGACGGTGAGACGACACTAAAGCGCTTTATCAAAAAAGCCGGTGAACCGCCTTATTTAAAAGCAGAAAACAAATTTTATCCAGAGCTATATCCAGTGACAGAATTGTGTGTGCAAGGAGTGGCTAAGGCGGTAGTGAGAAATTTGTAATTGCTTCAAATAACAGATTGGCAATTATTTCTGAATCCTCTCGTTTCACTACAAGATCCGTAATATCTGTATTAATGCCTGTATCTTTCGACCATACCCGAATTCGTGTTTCCGACTTAGATAAGTCTATAAATTGGTACTGTAAAACTTGCGGTTTTGAAGTCCTACGCCGTACGGATCGCTCGCCAGGAGGTAATCAATTAGCTCACCTGCAAATTCCAGGGAGCAGTCATAAACTAGAACTCACCTACTCATCTGGGTATACAGTCAAATTTCCCGAAGATTTGGTACACACCTGCATACGCGTAGATAATATTACTACCTACTGCGAGATGCTCGAAAGGCTAGATCTAAAAATTAATCTTTGGCCAAGTGATTGGCGTGATCGCTTTGCAAAGTCCAAGAAAATGGCTTTTATTACAGACCCTGATGGATATGAGGTCGAAATCTTGGAACAAATCAAGCCCTAGACACAAGCCTTCAAACTGCTTGAATAGCTGTGACAACCACCGAGGCGTGAATCCCTAAGCCTCTACCCACATCACTTAAACCCTCTCCACTTGTCGCAGTAATAAAGATGTCGCCAAAATCTATTCCGAGCAATTGTGCGATAGAAGTGCGAAGTGCAGACACCTTTGGATCGATCCTGGGACGCTTACATTCCAGCGCGATCGAAACATGCGAAAGCTGCCAGGTACCCAAATTAGTGAGAGCAACTCTTAAGTATTCACGGCTGTCTGTTACTCCATCCGCACACATCGAGTCAGCTACCGCTCCAATCACTGCGCGACCAGTTACTGCACTGATTGCATCGGTCAAAGCATGTAAAATGACATCAGCGTCGCTGTTGCCATCCAGCGCAGGGGCGTCCTCAAACTCTAAGCCACCAAGAACAAGTGCCTTGTCAGAGGCACCTTCTACGAAGCGATGACTGTCAATTCCTAGCCCTGTCTTTACTTTCACGTGACCAAATAATTAATTAAAACCAATTAATATAACTCTGGGAAAAAACGCCTCTTCTCAACTGCCGCGCTTTCAGCGCTGTCGGATGCATGCACCACATTACGCATCATATCCGTGCCCAAATCACCACGGATGGTTCCAGTTGGCGCTTCTTTAGAGTTTGTGGGACCAAGCAATTCACGAACCTGAGCGATTGCTCCGTTACCGCTAAGTATCATTAGCATAACAGGCACTGAGCTCATAAAAGCCTCAATATCTGGAAAAAATGGTAAATCTGCAACGTGGGCATAATGCTCACGCAAAATCGTTCCGTCTAATTGCATCATCTTAGTAGCGATGATAGTGAATCCAGCTCTTTCAAAACGGCCAATGACTTCACCAGCGATACGCTTTTCCAAGCAATCTGGTTTGAGTATAATGAGTGTTTCTTCCATAAGAACTAATATAATTGTGTCACTTCAGATGCATCACAGCCCGATGAGTGACAAGATAATTCGAATCAGTAAAAAAATAGTAATGCACTAAAAAATCAAACTGAAGATTGTATTCTTGCTCCTCTAAGAAATGCAGGTTTATACTTTAATTTTAGTTAAATTATCCCGAAGTATGTCATCAATATTGAAAACAGATTATTTTAAAAAAGCTAACCGAAAAGAAGGCTTCAGTTTGATTGAAATCCTCATAGTAATTGCGTTAATCGCAGTAATAGCAGGACTAGCTATCAGTAATTTAGGAGGTATATTTGGTGGACAACAAGAAAAAGCCGCACAAATTTTTGTTAGTCAATCATTGAAGATCCCTCTGACTGCATACAAAATTGACATGGGAACTTATCCTAGCACAGAAGAGGGTCTTAAGGCGTTAATACAAGCTCCAAGCGGTAAATCAAGTAAGTGGAAGAAGCCGTACATTGAGGAACTACCAACAGACCCATGGGGAAATGCCTATCAATATCGTTATCCAGGATCCAAAAATGTAAATGGCAACAGCGGCTATGATGTATGGTCATTCGGTCCCGATGGAAGTGAAAGCGTCGATGATATCGGCAACTGGTAACAAGCAAATCCAAAAATTAAGCGCTTTTAGCTTAATTGAGATTCTGCTGGTTATAGCGCTGATGGCAGTGGCTAGTAGTATCCTGATTTATAATTTCGCTGCATTCACTGATAGAGTTGATAACTTAAATACTGAGGATACTTTAAATGCTGCTATTCGTGAAGGACGCTACTTAGCAGCAAGCACAAAAAAAATTGTCGCCCTCCATTATGAAGAGCAATCGGGACAACTCGTCCTAAGCTCCGATAATAATGCCCTAGTTCAATTCCAATTAGATGAGGTATTTGGAGAAAATGGACGTGGCTCTATAAAGTTTTATTCGGTTTCATCTTCAGAAGGTATGTCACCTATTGTGGATCCAGCTCAAAGTCGTAGTCAAATAGTAGCCGTACAATTTGCGCCTGACCGAAGTTCAACACCATTTGTTGTAGAGATTAATGATGACGAGGGCATAAGTGAACGGCATATTTATGATCCATTTTCCAGCTTGAGAAAGGCTTCATCTCCATGACCAGCAAGCAATCATCTGACTCTATCTCTAGAATTCGTCATGGCTTCTCACTTATTGAAGTGGTGATCGCTGTTGCTCTCTTCGCTGCTGCTTGTACCGTACTTACTTCAGCCTTCGTCAATGCCTTACTTGCGCGCGAGCATAGCCAAAACAATTCGCTTCGAGCCGATGATATTCGAGCAGTACGCCTACAATTACTACTCGAAGCAAATAGGGATGAAGCGGAAGATGGAGGTGATTTCGAAACTATTCACTCTGGTCTTGCTAGATGGAAGTGTTCGATCGAAGAATCTGAAATAGTCGACTTATTTAAAGTCCTGTTCGAAGTTAAATTCAGTGATCCCATAGAAGGCACTAATGAAAACTATCAGGAATCACTCTATCTACTTCGCCCGACTTGGTCAGAGAGTGATATGCGTAGCGAACTACTTGCAACTAAACGACAAGACCTTCTGAGTTATCGAGATTTTGAGTGATGCTTCAATCTAGTCATAGCAAAAAATTGTTACGGGCGAAAAATTCTCACTCTAACAGCGGTGTAACCTTAATTGAAGTCTTACTAGCTCTTACAATAGCTGGCTTCCTAATAGCTGCTGCCACCTCATTTGTCGTATCCATTAGTAACATATGGGCAGAGCGATCGCAGAGAAATTTTTTCGAAGACCACGTGGATGGAGTCACTGAATTTATTAATGCCACGCTACAATCAGCAGGTACCTCCATCCAAATTAACGATAACAAAAATTCATCGGAGCAACAAAAAAATGGTGTAGAAATGATGATTCAAGGTACCGCAGAAATTACGCCGCAGCAAAACAATGCATCCATTCCAGTCCAAAAAAAGGATACGATAAAAAATCTTAGATATGATGCTGACTCTAAAGGCTTAATGACAAATGAAACCAGCCTAAGAAATAGAGATTCTAATCCAATATTATGGAAGCGACTACCTGGATCTGCTAATTATGAAGAGCCATTACTACATTTTAAACTAAACCACACCCCTCCTCTATTCGTTAGTGAGAGCCCTCAACCAAGCTTAGATCAAGTCGAAGTTTACCTATTTTTTGATTCTTCTAAGGGCTTGAGCATGTTGTGGCATTCAATCCTTAAGGAGGAAACTGAAACTGTCGATGATTTGAGGCGAACTTTAATAAGTCCCTACATAAAATCACTGGAGTATGTGTATTGGGATTCACGCTTTGGAAAATGGGAAATTGAGAAAAAACCTAGAGACGCAGAAGACTCTACCGAACAAGAATACCTCTTACCTAGAGCGATTCAGCTATCTTTTGTTTACGAAAATGAAATAAAAATACGTACTCTTTCGATTCCAGTCACTTCATACAGCTCAATTCTTTTTTAATTCAAGAGTGTACCCATATTCAAACAGAAACGGCACATTAAGCGTCTCCATAAGCCCGAGAAAAAATGGTAGCGTGCTGGTTGCCATCCTCGCGATTATTGCGCTCCTTGCATATTTAGTAACTCGCTTTGTCGATGAAGCAGTCGACGATCTTAAATACCGAACTTTATTTAATCAAAGTCCAGAGATACGAGCTTATGCATACAGTATGTTAGAGCTCTCTTTGGCTACCATATATGAAGTTTCACTTATTGATGGGGGAAAATTGTATGCACCCGAGCAGGGTTGGGCAGATCCACTAAATTATGCCGACGAGGACCCGCCCAATGGATACTCTGTAACCATTGATATTACTGATGAAAGTACACGCTTGCCGATTAATTTAATCGATGAATCTACTTTAAATCGTATCCTAGAAGATACCTTTGACATCGATTTCGGCACAGCAAGAGAACTAAGTAGTACTTTAGCCGATTGGATAGACGAAGATGAAAATCAACGTCTCAACGGAGCGGAGAGTGAAGATTATCTAGACGAGGAACCACCCTATCGTGCAGCTAACGGTCCACTACAATCACTTCATGAGCTACGCTTAGTTAAAGTTTGGCAGGATGAGTTTTTTGATGAGAACGTATTTCCTAATCAAAAATTTGAACAATTAGATAACCTATTTTCTGTATCCATCAAGGGTCCAGTAAATATAAATTCTGCGTCTAGCGAATTACTTTTAGCACTAGGTGCAAATCAAAATTGGGATCCAGATCGAATTTTTGATCAATTGCTAGATAAGCCATGGTTTGAAGAGCTTCCAGATTTTTTAGGCAGTGATCTATTCACCACTGAGATTAGCCTACTTAGAGTGACTGTAAAAGTGACGCGTGGCTCGGTGCCAATGACACTGAGCGCTTTAGTAGAGACTAACTTTAGCTCAAGTTCAGAGTCATCAAACCGCTCACTGCCTGATACAAGCAGTGAACGTACTTCAAAAACTGGCACTATCGAAGAGCAAGATGCTATCCAATATCCATTTAAGATAATTCAACTAAGCGAATACGAATTATATAGCACAGCGCAGGAATCTGCCCGATATTCAGCTGTAGACATTCAGCAATAAAAGGCTTAACTAGTTCAAGAAACAATTCTTGTGAAAAATACTGCCACAGAGGAACGAATAAAGAGTAAAGAAAAAAGCTGTGCAGTCATGATTCTACCCAATGATCTATTTTTTATAGACATAACAGATCTACCTATAGAAGTCGACGAAAATGAAATCGATTCTTTCGCTGAACTAAGCATGGAAGGCTCTTCGCCCTTTCCTATCGAACAATTAAACTGGGGCTTTCGATTTGACTCTAATTCTCGCAAGATACTCTTGTTTGCAACGCACCGTGATCGACTAAAAAGTAGCGACCGTAAGGAATTAGAATCATACCTTTGGGTATTCCCAGAAATTGCAGTAGTCCCAAATATCAGTTCTTTGCAAGTAGGCACTTTTACAATGCGAGCAGGCAATGATGCTCCATCGCTAAAGTTATTAAAAAAGGAAATTGAGATAACTGAAGCCGGGCTGCCAACTTTCAAGTTCATAGCAACTACAAACAGTGCTTGCACAAATGATAATGATTCCGAAGAAAATACAGAATTAGAGCACTCTAATCCTCAATTAGTCCATAGCGTGTTCACTCCTAGCGATCGTGAACTATGGCGCGCCGATGTGCGAACTAAAGAATATAAAAATAGAGAGAAAAGCAGGCGTAGCATAAGCGCACGTATCACTCGATTCTTTTATTGGGCTTCAATATTTGCTGTATTTATTATCGCATTAGAATGCATTTTATTGGGCGCAAATTTATGGACATCGAAGCAAGAGAAACTAATCGATAAGCAATCTGGTACCGTCTCTAAAATAGAGGAACAACGCAGCCTAATTAATAAACTCGAGCAAATGTTTCAAAATGAGATACGTCCGGTTGCAATATTAGGTGCGCTCAACAGTGTCAGGCCAAGAGGTATCTATTTTACTAGCACGAAAACCACAATAGACAACAACATCACTATTGAAGGAGTTGCGCAAACTATCAATGAGCTTAATAATTACATAGAAATACTAAAGAGATCCGGCGACTTTTCATTAGTACAAGACCCTAAATCTTTGACGCGTTCAGGTAAAACTACATTTACTATAACCTTAGAATATACTCCTTCAAAAGACAACACTACAGTAAACACTGAATGAAAGCACGACTCAAACTATTCGAAGGCTATTTTAAGCGTATGAGTTTACGTGAGCAATGTCTCGCCCTACTTTTCATTCTCGTTGTATTAAGCATATGGTCAGGCAATTGCTTAAAGCGTTATAGCCAATGGATGAGCGCTCAAAGAGAAGCCTCTTCTATATTGCAAACACAGCAACTATGGCTAGACCAAGCAGAAATATGTTCAGCTGAAGCGACTCTAGCGAAGGACAAACTAGATACAGCTCGCACGTACACTGCTACACAACTTTCAGGTCAAATTGATAAACTACTACGTCAAAGCCAGCTTTCTAATCTCGCTGATATTGATCCAGTAAGATCAAGAGAAGGTGAAATTTTTAATGAACACACCATTCGTGTTCGATTAAAACGTATAAACATAAAACAACTGATCGAACTAAACAAAATGCTTCGTCAGCAGACTCCTTATATCAATCAACAAAGCGTGCGTATTGCAGCCAACCGAAGTAAGCCCGAAGAACTTGATGTGCGTTATGAAATCAATTCGCTAGAACTTATTGTATCTGCTCGGTAATTAGGGTATAAACAAACTACATATTTTGCATTATCCATGAAAAAAAATCTGCGCATTTACATCTGCATTACGCTGTTCTGCTTATTAATTTCGATACAAGCCCAAGTAAGAACCAGCCCATCTGCGATAGAGCCGCAATCCGAATCACCAGAGATTGAGATTGGTACACTTATCCTTAGTGATGAATCCGCGCTGCAGGTACTGGACTTGTTGGAGCAGCTTACCGGCAAGATAATTCTGCGTCGCCAAGATTTATCTCCTGCTAAAATAAATTTTAACTCTCGGGGCTCGATCACCAAAAGTGAGGCAGTGCTCGCACTAGAAAGTTTGCTCACACTAAACGGAATCATGCTCACGGAAATGGGTGGTCGCTTTATGAAAGCTGTACCTGCAACAGAAGTAAACCGACATGTCCCAGAAATGCTAATCGGAAGTACTCTGGAGCTAGCACCAAGTCAGCAAATCTACGCTAAACTATTTCGCTTTAAATATTTAAATGCAGAACAAACCAGCGCATCCATCATAACTCCTTTAATGTCGCAAAGTTCGAGTTTTGTACTTTTTCCAAAATCGAATGCACTCCTTATTACTGATGCACTGGTAAATTTGCAACGTATCGAAAATATTGTGACTGAAACTGACCAGCCAGAAGAGTTACGAGAAACTATGGAGTTTATTAAACTCAATTACATTCAAGCAGATGAAATGCAGAATCAACTCGAAGACTTAATAAATGGTCCTCTGAAAAATTATTTAGAGGGCAACACAAGTGTTACTGCTGACGAACGTACCAATCAACTTATCGTAGTATCACATCCTGAAAATATCGAGATGATTATGAATGTTGTTAAAAAAGTAGATGTGGACGCCGCACCACTTACTGGCAGTGAAGTTTTTCAACTAAGGCAAGCAAAAGCTGAAGAAGTCGTCCCAATAATTGAGGATATTATCTCTGGTCAAGAAGAAGGTCGTGAGGAAGACGCTAAAGTTGCGCGTGATAAACAAAATGAAAATGCTCAGCTTAATGTACAAAATCCACAACCATTGCCTAGTTCACCTGTAGCGAATACCAGAAATTTATCTAACAGTAGCGAGTCCAACAGTGCATTACAGTTCTCCAACTTTGTAGGATTATCAGCAGACGAACGCACCAACTCTATTGTGGCTTATGGAACCCCAAGCGATTTGCGCACAATCAAAGAACTCATCGATAAAATAGATATTCCCCTACCCCAAGTTCGCATCGAAGCAATTATTACTGAAGTGACATTAGATGAGGATCAAGCTAGCGGATTCAATCGCTTTAATCTTCAATATGCAGGTGGCTTGACACAATTAACTGGAAGTATCGGTTCAATTGCATCAACGACTGCTGCTTCTATACTAGATGAAAGTGGGAATTTACTAGATGAAAGTGGAAATTTACTACCTAATATATCAAAATGGGAGGGTAAGTATTCATTAGATGCTATTTTAGACATCGCTGAAAGTGACAATATGATTAAAATATTATCAACACCATCTATAGTAGTCAGTCATAATGAAGAAGGAGTCATTAACGTCAGCCAATCTCGACCCTTTCAAACAGGCTCTACATCATTTACTTCGAGTGTAGGAAATATCCAAACACAAGTGGAATACCGCGATGTAGGGATCAAGCTTTCAGCCACACCTCTGATTGGAGCGGATGGATCTGTGCAACTGCAAATTGAGCAGACCATTGATACTGTTCAAGCTGTTAGTAAATCCTCAACCGCTGATGGTTCTATCGATACTCAGCCCATCATCGGCAAACGTGAAGCCAATTCTACAATTACAGTAAATGATGGTGACGTCATTATACTCGGAGGATTGCAGGAAAATAAGAAAGACATATCAAACACCTACTTTCCAATCATTGGAAGATTGCCCTTACTAAAAAAAGTCTTCAGCGGAGAAACCGTTAAGTACACACGCTCGGAGCTAATTATTTTCATTCGGCCAACTATTCTAAAAAACCCTATAGAAACAAACAAGATGAGCCTGGAAGCAATCAATCGTTTAAAAGAACGAGACGCCGTGCAGGAATACCTAGATACCGGAACCACAGGAGATATTTATATGGATGGTAGCGCCTTTGAAGATAAGCCCATTCGTAAGGCTAAAGATGCTAGTAATAGAAATAGGCTACCTGGACGAATAAGGAATCAACAAGATTTCAATACAAAACAGAAAATACCTGATGTATCTACAGCGGATACTATTAAAATCAATAATGATGCTAGTGATTTAAACAATCTCTATTTGAGGGATAAAATCAGTGAAATGTGGAAAAATAATAACTAGTTAGTCATCAAAAAATGCAAATGAGTCTAAAAACTGCCATAAGTACTTTCATAGTAGCGGTTATTATATCTACTCCTTTAATTGGTAATAATTTAGAATTACCTAACAATAGTCCATTCCTCCCACAGAATTATGGTATTAAGAAAATGGCTCCTGTTCCACAGCCCGTTAAAGGGAATGGACTGATTTCACGACAAATAGAATTTCGAGGCATTATTCAACTGGGTGGTAGCTACCGCTTTAGCCTATTTAATAAAAAGGAAAATAAAGGATATTGGGTGACTGAAAACGAAGGATCAAATGGAATAAAAGCCATAAATTATAATCCCGATTCTATGTCGCTGACTCTTAGTATGAATGGAACGGTTGAACAATTGACTTTAATTTCTGCAAATGAAAGCCCCTTACCAGTAGCGGTTTCTGTCCCTCCGAGTAAAGAAACCCCTCTAAGTAATACAAATTTAACTGCACCTAAACCGCAGACAACTAATAAGGCTCGTGTGGTTCCCCGCCGAAGAGTAATTCTACCAAAGAAAAACTAGCATCATGCTAAACGTTGTCGATTGGGGTCGTACCAATTATTCTGATGCCTTAGAGCAACAAAAAGCCTTGGTTCAGCAGAGAATCAATGGACAGATTGGAAATACTTTAATAATTACTGAGCATAATCCTGTATTTACAACTGGAATGAGGAAAAATGCGTCCGATCATTTGATTTGGTCTCCAGAGCAACTAGAAAATAAGGGCATTGAGTTTTTGCAGTCTAATCGCGGCGGTGACATCACCTATCATGGTCCTGGTCAGATAGTGGTGTATCCAATCGTTTCTCTTCTAGCTCGTAAAGATCTACATGCCTATTTAAGAGATCTAGAACTAGTTGTGATACAAACACTTAAGTATTTTAACTTAGAAACTTCAAGAAGAGATGGACAAACAGGAATTTGGATCGAAAATCAACGAAAAATATGTGCTATAGGAGTTGCGGTTCGATCATGGGTTACCTATCACGGTCTCGCACTAAATCTTAATCCGGACTTATCTCATTTTAACGGTATTGTACCTTGCGGTATAACCGATGGTGAAGTAACTTCCATATCAATGGAATTGAACAATCCACCCTCTCAAAAAATGATTAAATCACGATTAGCAGTTGAGTTTGAAGCTGTTTTTACAATTATGGAAGATTGATATGGACAACCGAAAACCTACTTGGCTACGTGCTAAACTGCCCACTAGCGCTGGCTACAAAGCGACTCGTGAAATTGTGGAGACCCATAATCTTCATACGGTATGTAAAAGCGCGCAGTGCCCAAATATGGGAGAGTGTTGGTCTCGCGGAACTGCTACGGTAATGATTCTTGGAAATGTTTGTACTCGTTCTTGCTCTTTTTGTGCTATTCAAACTGGTAGACCAACTGAACTCGATATGGGTGAGCCCGCCCGAGTAGCTGAATCCATTGCTAAGATGGGTTTAAAGTATACAGTTGTTACATCCGTAGCTAGAGACGATCTAAAAGATGGCGGCGCTTCAGTATGGGCAGCTACAATTAGAGCGATTCGTTATCGTAAACCGGATTGTGCAATCGAGGTACTAACTGCAGACTTTCGTGGTCAGCAAGAATATCTCGATATTGTACTCGATGCCTGCCCTGATATTTTCAATCATAATATGGAAACGGTAAAACGTCTACAACGCCCCATCAGAAAAACGGCTCGTTACGAACGTTCTTTGTGGGTTTTAAAACATGCAAAGGATCGTGGTTTCATTACAAAATCTGGTATTATGCTAGGCATAGGAGAAGAGGAAGTAGAGATTAAACAAACCTTGCAAGACATGGTCGATGTAGGAGTTGATATTCTTACAATCGGACAATACTTACAACCTACGAAAAAGCACTCTCCTATAGACCGCTGGGTGACTCCAGAAGAATTTCAGAGATGGAAGAAATATGCTCTAGAAATTGGCTTTGGCGTCTGTGAATCAGGCCCTCTTGTACGCTCCTCTTATCATGCCGATGAACAATCAGATGTGTTTGATGTATTAGCACGTCGTAAAGAAATGCTAGCAAGACAAGAGCTCACGAAAACTAAAAGTATAAAAGTTGATAAAGAGCTCTCTGAAGTCTGATCTACCTTGCTCAGACCCACTCATCGCCGCGACTCTTTAGAGCATTGGCTAGGACTCTAGCAAAAAATGGTCCGCGATATATCCAACCTGTGTAAAGTTGAACCATTGAAGCACCTGCATCCATCTTCTCACCAGCAGATTCAGGTGAATCAATTCCACCAACGCCAATAATTGGTAAGCGACCAAAAGTTGCACGGTGAATATAATTAATGATCTCGCTTGAACGTTGGCGAATAAAAGCACCTCCACTCAAGCCTCCCGTTTCATTTGAAATTAAACCAGCGGGGCGAGCTATCGTAGTGTTGGTAGCAATGATACCATCAAATCCTAGATCCAATAAGACTTCGATGATAACGTCGATCTCAGGATATGTTAAATCCGGAGCAATCTTTAACAACATCGGATGCGGTCGACGTCCAAGTTTTTTTGCATGGCTTGTATTAGAGTTTTTTAGTGATTGAAGTAAATCACGTAAATACTCAGCAGATTGTAATTCGCGTAATCCTTGGGTATTTGGGCTACTTAAATTAACTGTAAAATAATCAGCTTGGTCAGCAAGAATATGAAAACAGGCTAAATAATCTTCTACTGCTTGATCTAGAGGAGTTGCTTTAGCTTTTCCTATATTTACTCCGACTGGCATGCGCCGTTTACCTTTGGGATAATTTTTAGCAAGGCATCTAAACATGGCTTCTGCACCATGATTATTAAAGCCCATGCGATTAATTAAAGCGCTATGCTCAGGATAGCGAAAAAGCCTTGGGCGTGGGTTGCCAGGTTGAGCTTTTGGTGTTACTGTACCTACTTCAGAGTGACCAAAGCCTAGTGCTTCAATAGTCCGTACAAACTCTGCATCCTTATCCATACCGGCAGCTAAGCCAACACGATTAGGAAACTCTAACCCAAACAACTTTACAGGCTTATCTTCTTTAACTTGATTAAAGGCTCTTAAGAATGCGCATAATCCAGGCACACGACTTGTAGCAATCAATAATTGTCGTCCACGATCATGTGCCTGTTCCGGATCGATTTTAAAGAGTGCTGGCCGCACAATACTTTCGTAAATATAGCCCATATTAATAATTCTTACGACTTAACTTTAGCAAAGTTCACGATAAGGTTAATACTATTCTTCACAAGTAAAATGGCATTTACTAAAAATTCTCTATTTAAGCACTTTACAAGTGGTCTTGCTATAGATTTACCGAATAGAGTTCGAATTATTTAGCACACATAAAATCATATAATTTAATCGCTACAAAAAAATTAAATCAGCACATTTCTAAAGAATGACAAGTACGACTTCAAAACTAACATGGTGTAAAGCCAGAATCGGTGAAGACATGAATTGGTGGATTCAAGAGATCAGCGATCCTATTCACTGGGACATTGATGGCTTGGGCATCATTGATCCAAGACAGTTCCAACATATCCTAGATTTAATTGAATCCCTTTCTGATTATGGACTGCAGAATGAATTAGTAGAAGAGGCTTTTTATTCCTTTGCTATCGATACAATCGATAAAGATAAGAGCGTTTATTTGAAGCGTATTAATGATAGTATTCTTGAAAGTGAAGAGCAGCTATTTGCCCTACCTAATGTAATGGATGAAGAGAAAGGCCCCTATGCCGATCTTATCAACCATATAACCAAACTTAGAGTAAAGCTGCTCAATGATTTAATAGACTTCTCACAAAGCTTCACTATCGAAGAATTAGAAGAAGAAATACGTGAGACTCAGAATAATGACTTCATGGAAGGAAGAGCCAGCCACTTCTTTAATGAGCTGACCGCTATTCTAGAATATGTCCCTGATGGTTTTGAGCTCGACGATGAAGATACTAGCGGGCCGAAATCAGAAGATGAAGAACTACAAAAAGAGCTCTCTGATGTTGAAGCCGATACCAGTGAAACCATAGAGGCTGATGATACTATGAAGTGGGAAGAGGAGGAAGAAGAGGAGGCTCTAGATGAGTATAAGGAACAAACTTCTCCTCCAGAAGAAAATAACTAGATGTACTATTGGATTTCTGCAGCCTTAAATCTATTGACATATCCAGTCGATAGTACTCTCGATGCCAAGAGTCCTTCGCAAACGCCACATTACAACAATTGCTGCTGATAGTGCAATCAATCGTTGAATGGAAGAAAGAAAACTAATTGCCTGGTTGTTTTGTAAGCGAAACAATTGACTTTGTGCTAACCAAAGTAAGGGCATAGTACCAATTCCGAATCCAGCAGCAAATTCAGCTCCCTTAAGTGCTGATCCAGAAAATAAGGCTAGTCCTAAAATCATGTATAGCGGACCGCATGGAAGTAGCGGGCTACTGAAACCAAAAACAGCAGCTCTAGATATCGCGCCAGTTGCAATTTTTATTGAGGAAATCTTTCGATAAATGCTGCTTAACCATAAAGGTTTCGGGTAAAATCGATCCAAACGAAATGCAATAGTTAAGAAAAAGATAACCAAAACCCATGGGAAATAATTTAACCATGAGTTATGAAGCAAATTTATTAAGCTACTTCCAAAAGCTCCAGCTAAAGCACCTACTAAAATATAGCCTATAAGTTTACTTAAATGGTAAGAACTCAAGATTATATGTGGACTTCTCTCATTTGTATTACCTGATAAAAAAGCGCAAGATAGAGGACCACACATAGCAACACAGTGAACGCTTGAAACAAGCCCAGCTATAAATGCAACTTTACCATTGTATATTGATAATTCTATAAACACGGCACTTAAAATGCTAAACACATGGGAAATAGCAATTATACAAGCAATTAGGACAAATTATCTATCCATTAGTACCAATTAACTAGTTTTATAAAAATTTTTCTAGTTAATTTAGAATAAATATAATATCAAGATCATGACTAACGTTAATAACCTGAATTCTATAACTAGAAGAGAACGTGAAATCATTGTTCTAGTAGCTGAAGCGTATACGAATAAAGAAATAGCAAAAAAGCTAGGTATGAGCCGTAGGACTGCCGATACTCATCGTGCAAATATTTTAAAAAAGCTAAAATTACCAAATTCGGTAGCACTAACGCGGTGGGCAGTAGCTAACCAACTAGTAAGCAGTAACTACTGTAAATCATAAAAAACTATACTCTGAGGCAAATCTAGTGATCCGATAAGCTCTTTGTTAGTAGAGATGACAAAAACAATGCTTTTTAAGCACATTGTAGAAGTAGCTACAATTACAACAATAGTTACCTACTGGCAGGCTTCACATTCTTCACCATTCATCATTGCATCTAGTGAGCACGCTTTGATCTCAGCATCTGAATAAACCTTTTTCTCAGAGGTAGTGCCCTCTGTTTGACCTGCTCGTCCTCGAACCTCTTTTTTGACACTGACTGTAGCTTTTTCAATATTTGAAGCTCCCAGAGTACGTAAATAATAAGTAGTTTTTAAACCTTTTCGCCAAGCATCACGATACATGTGTGAGAGTGATTTAATGTCCGGTTCTGCTAAAAAAAGGTTCACAGACTGTGACTGATCAATCCATTTTTGCCGACGTGATGCCGCGTCTATCAAGTATTTATAATCTATGGTAAATGCAGTTCTATATTTTTCACGTATTGAATCCGGTATTCCTTCAATAGCTTCAAGTTCACCATCAAAATATTTAAGTTGCTCGCATATTTCATCATTCCAAAGACCTTGCTCTTTGAGGTCTCTTACTAGATAACCGTTTAAGACTATAAAATCTCCAGACAAATTACTTTTAACGAAGAGGTTTTTGTACGTCGGTTCTATGCAAGGCGATGTACCCATAATATTAGAAATTGTCGCTGTTGGTGCAATCGCCAAAACATTAGAATTGCGCATTCCCTGTTTTTCAATTTTTTCTCGAAGTGGTTTCCAATCCATCTTCCCTGCACGAGGTACTTGAACTTCTTCACCGCGCTCTGATTCAAGTATATCTAATGTGTCCTGTGGCATTAATCCGCGATCCCACTTAGAACCATTGTAAGTACTGTAAGTTCCGTGCTCCGCAGCAAGGTCGGAAGATGCTTCGTAGGCGTAATAAGCAATCGCTTCCATAAATTCATCGTTAAACTCAACTGCTGCTTGTGAAGCAAATGGTATGTTCTTAACAAAGAGAGCATTTTGTAAACCCATCACACCTAAACCAACTGGTCGATGGCGACTGTTAGCTGTCTCGGCTGCCTTCGTTGGATAGAAGTTAATGTCTATTACATTATCGAGAGCTCGCACAGCAATACTAATAGTTTCGCGCAATTTTTCGTGATCTAAATTACCATCTTTATCTAAATGGGAGTCTAAAACAACAGAGCCAAGATTACAAACTGCTGTTTCTTCGTCACTGGTATTGAGCGTGATCTCTGTGCATAGATTAGAGCTGTGTATAACACCAGTATGATCTTGCGGACTGCGTACATTACAAGGATCCTTAAATGTTATCCACGGGTGACCAGTCTCAAATATCATACGCAGCATGGACTTCCACAACTCAATTGCAGGAACTTGCTTTCCAAAAATTTCCCCCCTCTCAGCCAACGCTTCGTATTCTACGTAACGGGACTCGAAGGCTTTTCCATATAAGTCGTGTAAATCTGGCGCTTCATCCGAGCGAAAAAGCGTCCACCCCTCTCGAGCTTCCATACGCTTCATAAATAGATCTGGTATCCAATTAGCCGTGTTCATATCATGAGTGCGACGGCGGTCGTCACCTGTATTCTTGCGCAATTCAAGAAAATCATGGATATCATTATGCCATGTTTCCAGATAAGCACATCCAGAACCACGACGCTTACCGCCTTGATTAACTGCAACAAGCTGATCGTTATGAAGCTTCAAAAATGGAATGACTCCTTGACTCTCCCCATTAGTGCCGTTGATAAATCCACCAGTACCGCGTACAGCTGTCCATGAGCCGCCTAAGCCGCCAGCCCATTTCGATAAGAACGCATTATCTGCGATACCGCGGTGCATGATCGACTCAATGCTGTCATCGACTTTGTACAAGTAACATGATGAAAGCTGAGAATGCAAAGTACCTGAATTAAAGAGAGTTGGTGTCGATGAACAAAAGCGACGGTTTTTATATAAATTGTACAAACTAATTACGTAAGCTTCACGATCTTCTTTTTCAGCATGGAAAAGACCCATAGATACACGAATCCAGAAGTATTGAGGCACCTCTAAACGGCGGTGGTGCTTAATGGTCTTATCAACGATCAAGTAACGATCGTAAAGAGTCTGTACTCCCAAGTAATCAAAATTTAAATCTGCCGATGGATCCAATGCATCGGCGAGTTTTTCTAAGTCATACTCCAAAAGTTTAGGATTCACCCGACCTATTTCTACAGCTCGCTCCAGATATGTTTTTAAGCCACGGCGATGCGCATCCTTTAGCTTTTCTATACCATCTTCAACTATATCCCAGCCTAATACTTCCTCATAAATATACGACAAAAGAATGCGACCAGCGAAGCGCGCAAAGTCAGCATCACGCTCAATCAAAGCTTTTGAGTTTAATATAATTGTTTTTCTTAGATCCTCACGCTTCATTTCTGGATATAATGAACGGCGCAACTCTACCTCAATTGCCTCAGAATCTAAAGTTAGCTCTAAACCGATGGATGCATATTCGATTCGTTTCTTAAGATCCACCCCATCCCAGAAAGTGTTTTCTCCATTCGCATCAGTCACCACAATCATTGACTCTTGCTGCGCTTCTTCAGCGTCTGCATTGTCAGAATCCTCGCGTAGACGCGAGCGGTGCGCGCGGTAGAGAATGTAAGACTCCGCTACTTTGAAATGCCCTTGGCGCATTAGCTCTTCTTGAACAGTGTCTTGAACATCTTCTATGTTAATAAACGCTTGGCCAGAACTGTTAAGTCGATCGGTTACAGCGCGGGCCACTTCAACTGCTGGCGATGAATCCATCTGCAGTGAGAGAAAGGACTTGCGCACAGCAATTTCAATTTTTGATTCACTCCAGGGAACAACCTGAGTGTTCCTGCGAATTAAACGCATAGCAACGGGTTCTCTATCTTCACTAGTTGTAGCGTGATTTCGCGCGAATACTAAACTCTTCGCTACATCATGTGCATCATTCTCTATAAGCGCTTTTTCAATCAGTAAATCAATATCATGAGAAGAAAGTTTTAACTCGCGCCCCTGCTCGATCTGCTCGGCTAGTACACGACCAACACTCTCTGCTACAGTCGCCACAAATTTTTGATTTTGATCGGTAAAAATCTCATCCTCTTGACGAGATAACAATAAATCAGTCAAGGCTGCTCCAACAGTTTCAGCAATTTCCGCAAGGTCGAAATCACGCTCTTGTCCCTCTGTAGCAACCTTTATTTCAGGACGTTGCAGCTCGCCTTGATCAATAACGCCTCGCCAATCATAGCGTGGTTTTTTTTCTTTTGGGATTGTAGCAAAGCGTTTGAGCTCAAGATCTTCTTCAAAGGAAATTTTTTGTATCATTATTTTATTTTTGGGTCGCTAGGCTAACGGTCGGTTTGTATGAGTTATTGTGGTGTAGAGTGTACACATTTGTAGGGGTAATTAACCCGCCACTAGAATTAAAGCTCGTCATCATCGACGGAACCCAGCGCCGAAGCTTTCTGGTATTCAGTCACACGACCTTCAAAGAAATTTTGCTCTTTTTTAATGTCCATCATTTCTGCGAGCCACGGAAAAGGGTTATCCACACCGTCACTTAAAGGCGGCAAACCAACACCCTCAAGACGGCGATCTGCAATATAATCGATGTACTGGCAAAACTCATCTGCGCTTAGCCCGACCGAATTTACCGGCAAGCAGTCGCGAATAAACTCTTTTTCTAGAGTGATTGCTTCGCGCATCATATTGCTAAGTTCATTTTTAAAATCAGGTGTCCATATTTCGCTGTTTTCCTCGATCAAATCCATTAGTAGATTGCGGAAAACCTCTATATGATTGGACTCATCGCGTAAGGTGTAGCGAAACATTTGTCCTAGACCTGGAAATTTGTTTTGGCGATAGAGTGATAGTACCATGCCAAACAATCCATAGAATTGTGTCCCCTCCATACACTGGCCAAACAAGAATAGATTCTTCGCAAAGGCTTGCTTGTCGACGACTGTTTCTAAGTCCATATCACGGCGTAGTGCCCGCGAATTACTAACAACGAACTCAGTTTTCTTAGCGATTGTTGGGATATCTTCGAACATTGCCTCGCATTCATGCGGGTTAATGCCGAGTGAACTTATCATGTATACTAATGAGTCAGCATGAATGTTTTCTTCGTGTGCGTGTCGACCTAGAACTAGTTTTAACTCAGGCGCTGTAACAAGTTCTCGTGTCACGTGCTGTATATTATCTCCGACGATACCTTCGGCCGCAGAAAAATAACCAATCGCCATCTTAATAATCCAGCGCTCTACGTCGGAAAGTTCACTACTACGCCAAAGTTCGACATCTTTTTGCATTGGAATGTCCTCTGGTTCCCAATGGTTGTTCTTCATTACCTTGTACAAATCGTAAGCCCACTGGTATTTTAGCGGCAGGATGTTAAAGAACATTGTGTCTTTGCCATTGATTATCTTTTTCGCAGAAAATGCGGCTTCTGCTTTGCTTTCGTCGAGGACGAATGTTCGATCTCCGATTTTGTAAGTTTTTTCCATAATATTACGTCTGTTGTGCTCCGGTGGGTTAGAATGAAGTTTCCTAAGATTTACCTAAATAGGTCCTAATAAATAAAATGATACATTTAAAGTTTGGAGTGCCTTGAACAACAAAAAGATACGTCTTTTGCAGTGTTTGTTGTGGCTATCATAGTAATAGTAACTTGCTCTCTTTTATTGCTGCTGTCAACATGGGAACACAATATATTGTGAAATTTTACAACATAACCACTATATGTAGTTATAGTACACAAGTTATTCACAATCAACTGCGAACAACTTATTATAGTTACTTTACCAATGCACTATCATCCAAAGGTTGTAAAAAAGTTTATTTTTTTCTATAAATTGTTAGATAAATACAACAAATATTGCTAGGACACCAAATCTTATATGTTGAATATATACAGTCGCACATTATTGACAATATAACTCAGTCATAAATCCTGCAATGTGCTAACCATTACTAATCATTTTAATCTGTATGGAGCTGTAAAGTCTTTGATTGAGTTTATATCCTTGGCTATTGCTGTAACCTAGCATCAGCTACCTATCTTCTAATGCCTCTTTAGCCTTTAACCACCAACTGTAAAAAGTAGCTACATTATATTAAAAAAATGTTGTGCTAAGCGCTGCATAATCGCAGTTCAAGTGAGATGAATTATAGATTAAGGTCGATCTCGGGCTTGACAGAACAAGAGTGAATCGCACGATACGCGCTTCCTCATCGCATTACGATAAGGACACAGATCTTTCTTAATTCTGCTGGATTAGCTCAATTGGTAGAGCAGTTGACTCTTAATCAATTGGTTCGGGGTTCGAGTCCCCGATCCAGTAGGACTTTATTTTTTAGACGCCTCCTTAGCTCAGCTGGTAGAGCAGTTGATTTGTAATCATCAGGTCGTCAGTTCGATCCTGACAGGAGGCTCCACCTTAAAGCCCTTAAGCCCATAAGCTTAGGGGCTTTTTTGTGTCTAGAAGTGTGTCGGGCGGCGCTGTAGAAACTGGCCGTGCCCTAACTCACCTGTGAAACGTCCATTTTCTGCTACAGTAGCTCCGCGAACTAAAACTTGAGCGGGTCGACCTTTGATCGTTTCTCCTTCGTAAGCACTGTAATCAATATTCATGTGGTGAGTTCGAGCTGAAATTTTGCCTCGGTATTTCGCATCCCAAATTACTACGTCAGCATCTGCCCCAACGCTCACTGTTCCTTTGCGCGGAAAAAGACCAAAAATTTTCGCCGTCTGCGTACTGGCGCAGTCTACAAAACGGTGTATGTCTAGTTTTCCTGTGCAGACGCCTTTCGTCCACAACATGGTCACTCGGTCTTCGAGCGAGGGTATACCGTTGGGAATTTTAGTAAAGTCGCCTCGCCCCATGTCTTTTTGACCCTTAAAATCAAAGGGTGCATGGTCGGTCGCGAGTGTATTAACGAGTCCCTGTTGCAGTGCATTCCACAGATAATCTTGATTAGAACGATCCCGAAGCGGTGGAGACATGACGTATTTGGCTCCCTGAAAACTTGGTCTTTCCGCATCCGTTTTGTCATGAGTCAGATACTGGATAAGCGTTTCTATCCAGATTTTGACGCCCTTTTCCCGCGCTTGCAAAGCCACTTCCACAGATTCTCGGCAGCTGGT
>JAKVCN010000022.1 GCA_022448585.1 Puniceicoccaceae bacterium
TCCTGCAGTTTTTTAAATGCTTTGGCATGTGCACCTGCCCGCGATAAGTCGAACGACCTTCTCCAATCGAGATAGACTTTGAAATAATATTACTTGTGGTGTCATCCGCAAGGTGGATCATTTTAGCCCCAGTATCCTGATGCTGCCGGTCATTTGCCAATGCAATGGATAAAACTTCACCGCGCGCGCCCTTGCCCTTAAGAACAACTCCAGGGTATTTCATTGTAAGGCGTGAACCAATATTGCAATCGATCCATTTGACCTCAGCGCCCTCATCGGCCATGCCGCGCTTCGTGACCAAATTAAAAACATTATTCGACCAGTTTTGTACAGTGATGTACTGGATTTTTGCATTCTTAAGCGCGACAAGCTCCACTACTGCGCTGTGCAGTGTTGCAGTCTCAAATTTCGGTGCAGTGCAGCCTTCCATGTAGGTAATCTCTGCGCCTTCGTCTGCTATTATTAGTGTGCGTTCGAATTGACCAAAGTTTTCAGCGTTAATGCGGAAGTATGCCTGTAGAGGCTGCTTCAACTTTACGCCCTTAGGTACGTAGATGAAACTGCCTCCAGAGAAAGTAGCGCTGTTTAGCGCCGAGAATTTATTATCTGTTGTTGGAATGACCTTACCAAAGTAAGGGCGAAAAATATCTGGATATTTGGCTAGTCCCTCTGTTGATCCAACAAAAATCACTCCTTCTTTTTCTAAATCTTCTTTCATGCGCGAGTAAGCTGCTTCGGAGTCGAATTGAGCCTCGACCCCAGCAAGGAATTTGCGCTCCTGCTCAGGAATGCCCAGGCGCTCAAAGGTTTCTTTAACGTCGTCAGGAACTTCGTCCCAAGTTCGCGAGGGTTGTTGGCCCTTCGATAAGTAATATCGAATTTGATCAAAATCGATATTTTCAAGGTCCTTGTCTGCCCATTTAGTTGGCATTGGTTTTTTCCTAAAAATTTCTAGGGCTTTCAAGCGAAAGTCGCGCAGCCATTCATCCTCGTCTTTTACTTCAGAGATATATTTAATGGTAGCTTCATTGAGTCCAACTCCAGCATCGTACTTGTAGTCTTCTGGGTATTGAAAATTGCCCTTTTCCGTATCAAAATGAAGGGCTTCTTCCTGCTCTTGTACTTTAATGTTACTCATAATTAGTATTCTGTTAAATAAATTAAGCTGTCGCGGTCACAAATTCCTCTTGTACCCAATCATATCCTTTTGTCTCCAGTTCTTTTGCGAGTTCAGCGTCACCACTACGAACGATACGTCCATCAAACATAACGTGCACAGTATCGGGAACTATGTAATCGAGTAAGCGCTGGTAGTGGGTGATGACTAGAAAGCCTCTATCTTTAGCTCGCATGTGGTTGACCCCTTCAGAGACAATTTTAAGGGCGTCGATGTCGAGACCTGAATCAGTCTCATCCATCACGCAGTACTTGGGCTCCAGCATGGACATCTGCAATATCTCACAACGCTTTTTCTCCCCGCCTGAAAAGCCTTCGTTTAAAGAGCGAGCAGTGAATTTACGATCCATTTTTAAGGCATCCATTTTTGCGTAGAGCTCTTTGTAAAATTCGACAGCATTAAGCTCCTCACCCTCTACTAAGCGAGCAGCGCGTGCAGCACGGATAAAATTAGCAATCGAGACACCTGGTATCTCCATTGGATATTGAAAAGCCAAAAACAGACCGAAATGTGAAATTTCATCGGGCTCTTTGCCAAGAATGCTTTCGCCATCTAGTATTATATCACCACTATCAACGGTGTAGTCCTCATGGCCAGCCATGACTTTAGCTAGTGTGCTCTTACCTGTTCCATTAGGGCCCATAAGTGCGTGTACTTCACCCTTTGGAATTGTTAAATTAAAGTCTTTTAAGATGGCTTGGCCATTGATAGAGACATTGAGATTAGTAATTTTTAGTGTATTCATTTCTATAGCTATAAAGGTGCAGAGTTTCTTTATTCATTCTTAGGCATGATCGTCGCAGTCGCCGCATTTGCCGTCATAGGCAATTTCGATATGTTCGGTAACGAAGCCAGTAGGGAGAACTGCTTTGAGTTCTGTGATGAGTCGATCCGACAATTCAATATCTACTATTTCTCCACTTTCTTTACAGTAAAAGTGGGCGTGTTGAGTTAAGTTAGGGCAGTAGCGAGTGGGTTCTCGGTCAAAATTCACCGAGCGAATGAGTCCACTCTCAACAAGGGTCTCTAGACAGTTATACACCGTGGCAAGTGAGATCGTTGGCATCTCCATGCGGGATCGAGCATATATTTCATCTGCAGTTGGATGATCACGTTTGTCTAACAAAACAGAAAATACGTGCTCTCGCTGTTTTGTGGGACGTTGACCACTGTGCCCCAAGGCTCTATTTAAAAGATTTTTGTACTCAGTTGTAAGTTTCATAATATAGAATGTTCTATTTTAGAATAATTCTAATTATAAATTACAATTTTAGTAAATTTCAAGTATGAACTAAAAATAGCATGAGATTTTAACTCGATTATTCCGATCGAAAGATCGATGCTTGTCGCTTAACTATTTAGATTACAGTTTATTTTTCATGACAATATACCGTTCATTTCTTTTACCAAAAGCGGAGCTAGGCAATGGATATGTGATTTTGGATCCTCGTGAAAGCCATCACTTAGTGCGTGTCTTTCGTGCCCGTGATAGTGCTAATGTTGAGGTTTTAGACGGAATGGGAACTTGCTTTAAAGGTCGGCTGGTAACTGCAGATGCAAAGGCTGCGCGAATTGAAATAGATTCGCTTGAACGGGTCGAAAAAGCGCAAATTGCTGTAACTTTAGTTCAGGCTGTACCAAAGGGCAAAGCAATGGATTTGATTCTCCGCATGGCAACTGAGATAGGTGTTGCTGCAGTACAGCCGGTATTCGCTTCACATGGTGAATTCTGCATAACAGGAGAGCGCTTAGAGTCAAAATTAGACAAGTGGCGCCTTACTATGATCGAGGCTTGTAAGCAGTGCGGGGTTAAGTGGTTGCCAGACCTTGCTTCGCCCCTCACGTTCAAAGATTGGTTAGACTTGCCTGTAAAAAAGGATTCGCTGCGTTTAGTTGCCAGCTTGGAAACTAGCCGAATTCCACTGCATAAAGTATTAAGTGCGGCTCCATTTATTTCCTCAATTCAGGTTGCTGTTGGCCCAGAAGGAGATTTTTCGGCTAACGAATATGCGCAGATGCGATCGGCTAAATTTAATCCTGTGCGCCTTGGGGCAAATGTTTTGCGTGCAGAGACTGCCGCTGCTTATCTTCTTAGCGTTGTGGACCAAATTTCCCAGAAGCAAGTAGTTTAAATAACATATTTAAGTGAGTAAAATCTCATTAACAGTAGTAAATATGTCACGAGTTATTAGTAAAAAATTCTTTGATCGAGCAACTGTAACAGTAGCAGAAGAGTTGCTAGGAAAGACAATCTGTCGGCGTTTAAAATCAGGTAAAATCCTACGCGCGCGAATCACTGAAACAGAAGCTTATGATGGATTTGAGGATCGCGCATCACATGCTCATAAAGGTGTAACCACGCGAAATGTAGTTATGTTTGGACCGCCAGGGCGCAGTTATGTTACCCTTTGTTATGGAGTGCATTGCTTGTTCAATGTTACTACTCGCGAGAAAGGGTATCCTGCTGCAGTATTAATTCGTGGCTTGCATGGTGTTGACGGTCCTGGTCGTACGACTAAGTATTTACAGATTGATCGTTCTCAAAACGATCAACTTCTGAACCGAGTTAATGGTCTATGGTTGGAAGATGATGGAATCGGTCCAGAGCAAGGTTCAGTGATAGCACTCCCTAGAATTGGAGTGGAATATGCCGGTACAAACTGGTCGAAAAAACCTTGGCGTTTCAATTGGTCCGCTAACTGAAGTACATTTTTTGTGATTTAGTCTCCTGATCATTGGAAACTACAGTCTCTCATTAAGGCTACTTGTACAAGTAGAAGCGACGTGAGTTTTTTTGAAAGGCTTTCGACTGGGACTCCCAGCGCCCTACAAATTGGTTTACCCTAGCTTTTGATCCACGCTGACTGATTTCAGTCCACCAAGCGCTATTTCCCACATGTTTGTTGAATAAATTTATATTTTTTGCGTGTGCGAATGGGTTAGGTTTCTCCCACTTGGCGGATAGTTGCATCATATGAAAACTTATCTCTGTAGGGCGTACAGCCTTCCAATTCATAACTTTAATATAGACGCCCTCAACTAGCGAACCATTAGCAGTTTTAGTCTGCATAATAGTATATGCTAGACCGGGGATATTTTTTAGTTCAAGTGCTCTTTTTATTTCAGCAGCAGACTTTTTATTGTGCCTTAGTAAGCGAAATGGATAGGCGGTGCCTATGCCATGGCTAAAACCACCCTCCTGAGAGCCTAGTCCGGTCATTGCATAGCCAAGAACTGCCGACAAGTCAGGGATATATGGAGAAGTGGGAATCCAACGTAGTCCGGTATCTGGCCATTGCATCGATCTTGTCCATCCGCGCATTGGAATAACTTTTAGCTTAGCTGCTTTTAATTGCTGAGGACTCACTCGATCCGGACGAATCCAACCCAAGCAGTAGCGCGCCATTATAGCAATTTCTCCAATTGTTAAGCCGTGTACATAGGGGGTAAAAATATCACCCACATAACTGCGCCATTCTTTGTTGAGTGGGGGACCATCAACCTTAATTCCGCCCAGTGGATTAGGACGATCTAATACAATGACCTCGACTCCGTTTTTAAAGCAGGACTCCATTGCTCGTAACATGCAGCTTACATACGTGTAGGAGCGTACACCAATATCTTGTAGGTCAATCACTAAGGCATCCAATCCGCGTAGCATTTTATCGCTAGGCCAGCGAAATTCGCCGTATAATGAGTAGACCGGTAAGCCGGTGCGGCGATCTATCTTATTATCGACTGGTACATTCGCTTTTTCATTACCATAAATGCCATGTTCGGGGCCGAAAAGAGCTACAAGTTCTGTGTTGGGTGAACTGCGAAGAATATCAATAGAGCTTACGCCATGTCGATTGACGCCTGCTGGGTGTGTGAGTAGCCCGATGCGTTTACCTGCGACCTCTCTAAATCCAGATTGCTCTAATCGATCAATGCCTAGGTGGATTACCTGCGCAGTTAATTGAAGTGCAGCAAAGCTGATCGGGAGTAAGAGCAAGTATATCTTTTTAAACATTGAAAAATAATATGCGCTGGATTTTTGAGTTATTTGTAAGTCTTGATTTATAATCCAAGCTCAGTTTCACAGCGCTCATTATATCCTTTGATGCGCGACCTGTTTAACTGTCACGATCGAGTAATGCACGGATTGTTGCGCTGTGGAGATTTTTAGGTGCTAGTCTTAGCGCTTTAGGTAGAGGGCAACCTTCTGGCGTTATGCTGTAAGAGCGGCATAGTGGAAATCGATCGCTCAACTGCCGCGCTGCGCCAGCATCTACTTTTCCCGCGAGCAAGATACAGGGTTTGCTCGCAGCGTGTGCGGCGCTAGCCAGCGCATAGGGACCCTTTCCAGAGAGCGAACTAGAGTCGAATTTACCTTCTCCAGTAAGGATTAAATCTGCATTTGCCACCTTTTCAGCGAGGTTCAACCATGTATATACGAGCTCAAAGCCGGCGACGAATTTTGCATTTAAAGCGGCTTTTAAGCCAAATCCGATACCTCCGGCAGCGCCGCTTCCTGGGTAATCTTTGAGTGTCTGTGGTTGATTGAAATAATCACAAATCATCGAGGCTAGCCGAGCAGCTTGAAAATCAAACATCGCTAATTCGTGTTCTGGCAGTCCTTTTTGCGGTCCATACACGTAAGCTGCTCCTTGCTTGCCTAACAGTGGGTTATCCACGTCGCAGGCGATGAAAATCGAAGGGTATTCAAGCTCTATTTTACCAGTAATAGATTGAATTTCTCGCCACTGTGCTGGAGTGATTCGATCCTTCTTACCGAATCGTATGCCAAGCGCTTCAAGTGCTCCTATGCCTAAATCGCTCGTGGCGCTTCCTCCAATGCCTAAGAGTATGGCGCTAGCGCCTTCGCAGCTTGCGATCTTTATTAGCTCACCAGTGCCATAGCTAGTACAATTTTTGGGATTGCGCTTTGCTTTTGGAACTTGCTCAAGCCCCGCAACGGAGGCCATTTCAATAATGGCAAGCCGCCCTCGTGATTTACCTAAAAGTGCTTGGACTGCGCTCGAGATATCTTCTAGGTTGATCCAGCCTATTGGCGCTTCGACTGTTTCACCAAGTGGTCCACTTACGATATGAGTCTCTATCTTGCCAGCAGCAGCGTGCGTCAAAATTCTACAAAACCCTTCACCGCCATCAGTTAAAGGTGCTTGGCTCAGTTCGATTGATTCGCTCATTGCCTTTTCCACCGCAGAAAGAGCGACTTCACAAGCGGTTTGCGCAGATATGGAATCTTTAAACTTATCAAATGCGGCGAGTATATGCATATACTTTCAATAAATTGTCTCTGCTCATCAGCCAATAACGAACTGAGGGTTATGCACAGTTAATTTTTTAAAAAAGCTAGATTTATAGGGTACTGGATTAATAATTTTATAGCTGAATACTGCTTACGAGTTTTTCTTTAGATCCAATAGTTAGTCATGCAGAGCAAAGCGAATGCGCCACTTATTGAGTTCCCACTAGCGCTGTTCTTGGCCTGACTCAACATCGATAATTTTGAAATTTTCGACGTGATATATTGGATCAGCGCGAAACGATAATTTAGATCCGTAAGAGCGCTCAATACCAATTAGCAAATCTTCATCTTCTTTGCGTAGACGTTCCAAATTAGTTGGATGCAACAATACGCGCAGTTGGATCTCTTTGTCCATGCCTTCGCGGGCACGTATGTGGCGGATCACGCTTATGATTCGACGCTGTATCTCGACACTCATAGTGCGAGCGGACTTTACCATACTTCGACCATTGCAGTAGGGGCAAGACGTGTATATGCCACTTGAATTACTCTCAGAGTGACGTTGGCGCGTCATTTGCATGATTCCAAGAGTTGATATTGGTAGTATATGGCTCTTTGCTTTATCCTCAGACATTTCTTTGCGCATGCGAGAGAGTACAGCATTTCGGTCTTTCTTAGCCTTCATGTCTATAAAGTCCATAATCACAAGTCCACCTATGTTTCGCAGGCGTACTTGACGACAGATCTCAGAGGCGGCTTCTAGGTTCACTTGTAAAATAAAGTCATTTCCGTCCTTGGATCTATTTTTGTGCGAACCAGTGTTCACATCTATAGAAATCAGAGCTTCTGTTTCCTCAATTACAATTTCACCTCCAGAGGGTAGCGGAACGCACCTTAGGTATGTTTGCTCAATCTGCCTCTCAATATTAAATCGTTCAAATATGGGTATATCTTCACTGAACATCTGCACTTTTGATTTTGAACGAGGAGAGATCTTAATAACTTCATTATTTACTACGTCATAGTCCTCTCGGCGATCCATCATAACGCGATCAATATCTTCAGTTAAGAAGTCTCGTACCGTACGACCAATTATGTCAGGTTCGACATAGAGGCAGGTCGGTTTTTTTGATTCTTCCATGCGTTGATTAATAATATCCCAGCGCTTTAGCAAAATATGAAGGTCACGGATAAAGTAACGATCTTTCTTGCCTTCGCCAGCAGTTCGAATGATAACTCCCATCTCTTCCGGCAGCGTTAGAGCTCTTAAGATCTTTTTCAAGCGACTGCGCTCTTTTTTGTCTCCGATTTTACGCGAGATACCCATGGTGCCTGAATAGGGCATAAGCACAAGGAAGCGTCCAGGAAGGGCGACGTTAGTAGTAGTTCGCGGACCTTTAGTTCCAATCTTTCCTTTTGTGATCTGAACAACAATTTCGCTTCCGACAGGGTATAGCTTAGGGATATCTTTAATTGTCACCTTTTCGCTCTCGCGTTTGCGCTGCCTAGCGGATTTATTATCGCGTACCACCTCGATGGTTGTGTCACTAACCGCGGGGAGTATATCCCAGTAGTGAAGGAATGCATTTTTAGGTTCTCCAATGTCCACGAATGCAGCCTTAAGCCCTGGCTCTAAGTTTTGTATTCTGCCCTTAAAGATCGCACCGACCTCACGATCTTCACCTGTGCGTTCTATCTCGAATTTTTCGAGTACGCCATCTTTTAACTGCGCAACTCTTTTTTCTAGGGGTTCTGAATTGATGATGAGCTCAGAGTACGCTTTTTTCTCTTTTTTGATCGCTCGCATGATACGGGTAACCAATGGCTGATTTTTGGCTCGCTTTGCAGCATCATTTTTGAGCTCTCTTGGATTGATCCGCTCGCCTTTGGCTTCCTGTGGTGCTTCTATTAACTCATCTGTGAATTGTTCATCTGTGACTTGTTCACTTGAGTCTAATGGTTCGATATTTGAATCTTTCATAGGTCTTGGTATATCCCGGGTTTAGTGGGGATCCCAAGTCTCGGCTGCAGTTGCAAATCGTCGCGCACGTTATTGAAGTATTGGCGATCATGTATAATCCTTCCTATACCTATAAACGCTTTGCACAAGTCCTTGCATGATAAAGCAGCTCAAAACAAAGGAGCCTCCGTAACTTAAAAACGGAAGCGGAAGTCCGGTAATCGGAGTGATGCCGATGGTCATACCAATGTTTATAAAGAAATGAACAAGGAAGAGCACACTCACACCAATGGCGAGTTGCATTCCAAATCGATCTTTGGCGAGTCCAGCAATACGTATGCTGTTGGTGACCATCAGGCAAAAAAGCCCGACGACGAATACGCTTCCAAAAAAGCCTGTTTCCTCCGCAATAACAGAGAAAATAAAGTCATTGTGTGCCACTGCTTGAGGTAAATAACCGAGCTGTGCTTGTGTACCAGCAAGCAGGCCCTTACCAGTTACTCCGCCAGTGGCAGCGGATATTCTTGCTTGTTTGGCATTCCAGCTAGCGCCTGTGCCTTGGGGGTCAACTACTTCTGGTGCGACGAACGTTAATATGCGATTTCGTTGATAATTGTGTATGGGTAATATAGATTCATAATTGCCAATGTTCGCTATTGAATTATCTGTACGACCTACCTCACGATTGCGCTCTAGATGTTGGCTGTAGCCATAAATATCTACACCGATAGCAATTACTGCTACGGCAAAAATTGCAAATGCACTTAAAAAAAACTTTGCCGATAAACGGGAAATGTAAAGGAGAGCAAAAATCATTGGTGGAAAGACAAGCGATGACCCTAGGTCTGGTTGCATGAAAATCAACAACATAGGAAATAAAAATACACAAGCGACTTTAATGAGGACTATCAAAGAGTCACGCATCGTCCCAATTTCTGATCGTGCTAATATACTTGCGATCATGATGAGTGTTCCAATTTTAGCGCCTTCTGTAGGTTGTACCGTCGTTAGGCCAATATCAACCCAGCGCCTAGCACCCATCATTTCTACACTTATAGGACTTAGTTTTGTAGCACATAGCAGTCCTATTATTCCTGCTGCATAAATTAGGTGTGCATATTCGAGAAAAATCTTATAGTTAACTGATGCCACTAAAATGTACACGCCTGAGCCAAGAGTGATCCAGACCAATTGCTTTTTCCAATCATCACCCCCATTGGAGAATTGTGCTGAATAAATGAAGAGAATTCCAATAGCACCTAGTAGTAGCATGCAGAGTGGATTTAGAAGGTCGACACGCCGAAGCCCAGAAGCCTTTATTAAGCCTTGGTATTGTTTGTTAAAAATACGACTGTAAGCGCTCACAGGTTTTTTATCTATTGTTTGGTTCAGGGGTGCAGAAATTGATCAAATACTAAATAATATATTTTATGCACAGTTAGTTGGCATCTCCTAGATAAAGATTGGGACAATTAAAGCCACTATGATTAAAGAAAGGTCTAATAATTTTTGGAAGCAATCTGTATTCTTTTAACCTTCCTAAGGGTAACCATTCGACACCTATTTGTTTTTTGTCCAATTCACTACCATCACCAATTTCTTCTGAACTAGAAAGGTCGCAACGAAAAACGCTTTCGACTTGATGAAAGTCTCTGTGACTTTTCTTAAACTCATGGTTTCTGCCTATATATTCACGCACATAGAGTAATTCTTTTATGGTAACCAATGCTCCAATCTCTTCTTTGCACTCTCGTATTAGGCTTTCTTTTAGTGTTTCTCCATGTTGCTGTCCTCCCCCCGGAAGAATATAAAAAATTCCGGATGAATCGCGCATCTGAATTGTAAGCAATTTACCGTTTTTTAATATCAAAGCTCTTGAAGCAGTTCTTATGGATTGCATAATAGGAATTAGGTCAAAGATAGATAAGGATAGTAGCAAGTCTCAAGAGCGGTAATTAACTGCTATTTAACAAATGCGATATGATTTACCGGCTTTACTCTTATGAGTGTAACTCTATTTCTATTTGTGTGATACGTAATGAAAATATAGATAAGGAAATCAAGTTGCAGCAATTGATTGCGTCCAATCAACTAAAAGCCGTAGCGGAAACTCTACAGAGTTGGGCGGTCCCAGAGATTGCTGACTTACTGATTGATCTTGATAAGCCCCACCAAATACTAGTTTACAGGGCACTTCCCAGGCAGCGCGCAGCTGATATGTTTGCTTACTTAGAGAGTGATTCTCAGGATAGCTTACTCGATGCACTTACAGATGCCGATACGCGCACTCTACTGGCAGACATTAGCCCAGATGATCGAACAGAGATGCTAGAAGAATTACCAGCTACCGTAACTCGACGCCTCATGCAGTTACTCAGTCCAGAAGATTTACATGAGGCGCGGCAACTACTTGGCTATCCTGATGAAAGTATTGGTCGCTTAATGACGCCCGACTACATTCGTGTGCGCGCTGAGTGGACTGTAGAGGTGGCGCTTGCGCACATTCGAAAGTTTGGAAGTGACTCAGAAGTATTTAATATTCTCTACGTTACAGATGAAATAGGTAAGCTTATTGATATTGTGCGCTTGCGTCGTATTATTATTGCAGAGCCAGGTACTATTATCCGCAATTTACTCAATTATAACTTTGTTAGCATATCCGCTTTTGAGGATCGAGAACTAGCTGTCGAACTAATTCAGCGTTATGATATAAGTGCGTTGCCAGTCGTTGATTCTGACGGCTTCCTAGTTGGTATTGTCACAGTTGATGACATTATGGATGTTGCCGAAGAAGAGACTACAGAAGACATACAAAAGGGAGTAGCGGTTGCACCACTTGAGGCGAAATATAGCCTAACTGGAGCGACGGATTTATTTCGTAAGCGTATTGTTTGGCTATTGGTCTTAATATTTGTAAATCTAGTATCTGCTGGAGTCATTGCCCACTATGAGGAGGTGGCACTAGTCAAAGATTTTATCGCTTTGGCACTATTTATGCCTCTAGTTATTGCTAGTGGTGGTAACTGTGGTGCGCAGTCTGCAACTCTAATGGTTCGGGCGATTGCTACTGGTGATTTAGAGCTTAGTGATTGGTTTCGTGCTGTCGGTAAAGAGATAGTTGTGGGTGGGTTACTCGGCATAGTGATGGCTCTTATTGCTGCAGGTGTTGGACATCTTTATGGAGGAAACTCTCAAATAGCACTCATTGTTGGCTTGAGCATGGTTTCGATCGTTTTTGTTGCGAATGCATTTGGCGCTTTTTTACCCTTTGCACTTAGTCGAGCACGAATCGATCCCGCAGCAGCGAGTACGCCTTTAATAACAAGCGTTATGGATGTATTAGGACTTATTATTTATTTTGGTATAGCGATGGCTGTACTTTCATAGTTATTATGAAGGATGTTGAAATAAATCTACAGGAAATTAAAGATAAAGTCTTAACTTTTGCTAAAGAGCGAGACTGGGAACAGTTCCATTCTCCAAAAAATTTATCTATGGCTTTGTCTGCAGAGGCTGCCGAACTAATGGAACATTTTTTATGGCAATCAGCAGATCAGTCACGTTTGGATGTTCAACAAGTTGCGATTCGTAATAAAGTAGCTGAAGAACTTGCTGATATTTTAATCTTTTCAGTCCAATTTGCAAATGTCGCGGGCTTGAGCTTGAGCACTATTATTGCTGATAAGATGCAACAAAATGCTAAAAAGTACCCTATCGAAAAGGCTAAGGGTCGAAGTGACAAGTATACTGAATTGTAATGGCTTGTGTAATTATTACGGTTGAATAATAAAAAATAGTATAAAAGTTTAACATTTTTTGAACGTTACGTGTACACCAGTGTCTATGTATTCATTCATTAATAAGTAGTATACGCAAAGTTTGTTGTTTGGAGCGCTGCTTCCTCAAGGAAGCGGCGCTTCTTTTGTTTATTGTAGAAGATTCATTGCATAAATTTTTCTTTTTGATAGAAAAGTACATGATTAAATTTTCTCGCAAAGCTTAGATTCTGTGTTCTTGCAATATTATTTAGAAGTGATTTGCTTTATAATGTTTTGGCGACTTTTAGTACTAGCGCAACACACGAGCTCTCACCTGCTGAGAATGCATCCTTGTCGGAACGTGACAAGGATTGGATTGTTGTGCAAGAAGTCCAAGCTGGCAATGTAGCTGCCTACGACCTATTGGTGCAAAAGTATCGTGAGCACATATTCTCAGTTATTTACAATATGACCGGTAACCGCGAAGACGCTTCTGATTTAGCTCAGGACACTTTTATTAAAGCCTTTCAGGCGATTGAAAGATTTCAAGGAAAGTCAGCATTTTTCACATGGCTGTATCGTATTGGTATTAATACGACGATGTCCTTTCTAAAGAAAAACAGTCGGCGACGTTTCATAAATTATGAAACTATCAATGAGGAAGTGGAGACAAATGAGATTATTGAGCGTCTAACAGCTAAGAATCGTACAGAAAAGGGCTTATTGGTAAAAGAATTACAGGAAAAGTTGAACGAATCGTTACAAAAACTGTCCATTAAACAGCGCACAGTCGTAGTATTACATGAAATTGAAGGACTTGAGCATGCCGAAATTGCAGAAATTACGAAGGCTTCTATTGGCACGGTTCGATCTCGCCTACATTATGCAAAGCAGCAATTAAGGGCATATCTTAAGGAATACCTCGTTTAATATAATAAGAAAGACTAATTTATTTTATAGAGTTCATTAACGTAACTAATTTTTTAATGCATAAGTCTAATAATCATATTTCAGATGAAGTAAGTATTGATAAACTACTTCGTCTAAAGCGTTCTGAAAAACCGAGTCTTCAATTCTGGGATGAATTTGATCACGAATTGCACCAGCGCATGCTGCAAGCATTAGTTAAGAAAGAGCCGTGGTATTTGCAGATATGGAATCGCTTAACTAGCTTCAATGGCCTCACGCAGATTGCAGGGTTAACTGCTGCGGCGGTAGTGGTAAGTCTCTTTCTGATTAGCCCCACAATGGAGCCAACTTTTGTTTCAAGGAGTTCTTTGGAAGACACTATAATCTCTCCAGATTTTCCATCAGAAGTCCTGGCTGAAGCTGATTATGACTCCGATGCAATTTTGGTTCGCGATGCTTTAAGTAGAGAGCAAGGAGTCGATTTTGAGCAAGATTTTACCACGGATATTATCCAGCTCACACAAAATCAATCTTCTGATTATGCAGCCGATTCTATTGCAGCACGTGCTGCTTTTGGGCAGACAGGAATTGCCAGTTTGGTATTCTAGTTTTACCGTACAACAATGAGATCTACGTGTTGGATTTTTCTACTAACTGCGCTATCAGTCCTTGACGTAGGGGCAAATTATAATGATGCGCTTGCTTTGCAGCAGCGTTTGGTCGAGGTTTTTGAGCAGAACAAAGATGCTATCGTACGAGTAAAAGCGGCATTTCGTTCGCCTGACACTGAGACAGGAAAGTCGCAGGTGATGTTACGTATTGGTTCTGGTTTTTTTGTAAGTCATGAAGGCCACGTATTAGTTAGTGCAAGTCGTGCAGCTGGAGCAGATCGTGTTTGGATTGAATACAAGGATAAACGTTATGCGGCTGAATCTGTCGGGCATGATCGACTAACAAATGTATCCATACTTCGCGTGATTGAATTACCGGATAAGTTTTCAATCATTCCAATTGATACATCTAGCTCAGATCCTCAATTAGGCTCTATCGCCGTGGCGATTTCCTGTCCTCTAGATTTCGAGGCTTCTCCCTCAATGGGTATAATTACTGGCAAGGATAAAAAACTAGGTAATAAAGTGTTTCCTACTGCTTATTTACGCACATCAATAGCTGCCAACGCGGGGCGAAATGGGTGTCCGGTATTAGATATTAATGGGCGCTTCATTGGTATGACAGTTGCCTCAATCCCAGATCTAGGCGGGTCGTACTGCTTGCCCCCCGAAGCTTTAGTCAGGGTTCGTGATGATCTGCTTTTCTCTGGGCGAATTATTCATAGCTGGATAGGCTTTGAGGTTGCAGCAAAGTTAAATGCAGATAATACTAATTACGTTTACTTAACAAAATTAGTAGAAGATTCACCAGCTCGTAAAGCAGGCTTGATTGAAGGAGACCGCTTACTTTCAATCGATAATCGCCCCATCAACTCAGTTGCTGATGTACCGACCGCAGTATTCTTCACTCGCGCTAATCAATTTACAAGTATTAAGGTCAGGCGGGCAGCTTCAGAGTTGGAATTTTCAGTGAAAACACGTCCTCGTCCCAATAAGTTTCCAGTTATTGAGGTAGGTGATAGTGCTGTTTCGACTTCAGTGAACAGTGGGCCAGATAGTGTTATTACAAAAACAGTAGTAGGCGATAACGAGTGATTTTCTACAGCTTTTGCATGGGAGGGATTACTCGCTGTATAGATATGACATGACCACGTAAATCTACTGCGAGATTATCTGTAAGTGCATGGCTATCAATTAGTGCGCTGCCTATCGGGCAGTCAAGTATTGGTGATTTCGTCCCAGAGAGTACTTCTCCAACACGAACGCCTGAATCATTGATAATAGCAGTGCCTTCTCGGGCAATACGACGTCCGTTTAACTTGAAATAAATAACCTGCCTTAAAAAGCCTTCTTGGAGTTGCTCGCTCAAAGCATTCTTACCTATGAAGTCTTTTTTTTCAAATTTAACAGTCCACTCAAGACCTGCTTGCAATGGACTAATTTGATCACTCAGTTCATGCCCATATAAAGGCAATCCAGCTTCAAGTCGTAAGCTGTCACGAGCGCCGAGACCACATAGTTTAAGTCCGTAATCGCCACCTGCTTGCATTAACTGCTCGGCTAGTTCTAATGCTGCAGCAATTGGTGTATATATTTCAAATCCATCTTCTCCTGTATATCCAGTGCGAGCAATGAGACATTTTACACCCATAAAAGATACAAAGATATGTGAAAATCGAGCTAGTTTACTGACAGATTTAAATCCAGCAGCTTGTAGAATTAAGGCTGCCTTTGGCCCTTGTAGAGCAAGTAAGACATATTCTTCGGATTGGTCCTGAATTTCAACTTCTAACCCCCAACGCTCTGCCTGTTGATGAAACCAGCCGTAATCTTTTTCCACGTTACTAGCATTTACGCAGATTAGAAAAGTTTCGGAGCTCAAACGATAGACGATTAGGTCATCAATGACGCCTCCATTCCTTGAACACATGGGTGAGTAGACTGCTCTACCAGGTGCTGATACGGCGATGGAATTGACCAAGAGCTTATCTAAAAATTCTGCTGCTTGTGGTCCGAAAACATAGAATTCTCCCATATGACTAACGTCAAATAGTCCGGCTGCCTTACGAACAGCTTTGTGTTCCTCTAAAATGCTCGTGTATTGAACAGGCATTTCCCAGTCGCCAAAAGGCACGAAGCGTGCGCCATTGGAGGCATGAAAATTATGTAGTGGTAATAAATGGGTATCCGTCATTTTGACTGATGATGTGGATATTTGTATGATTTAATACAATCTTGCTTGCGATATGCTGATAGTCTCGTTGAGTATTAATACAATTCATATACAACTTAATTGTTATATCATTAACAACTTTAAGAACAGTCTTTCTATAGAATATGCAAAATAATTCTTTCGCACTTCGAGAAGACGCCCGCCACTATATAGCAGCTAGCGACAGCGATCTTACTGATATGCTCAAAGCTGTTGGTAAAGCTTCTTTGGAGGAACTTTTTGAACATATTCCTAGTACGGTAAAATTTACCGAATCTTTAAATTTACCAGATGAGTTGGAGTACTTCGACCTAAAGGAAAGGTTGGTAGAGATTTCTGAAAGAAACCGTATAGGCACCAGTTTTTTAGGTGACGGAGTCCTTGATTTAGAGCCATCCTCAGTAGTCGGTCCTGTTTGTGAAATACGTAACTTAACCACTGCTTATACGCCATATCAACCTGAGTTAAGCCAAGGGACTTTACTTGCACACTGGATTTACCAGTGCGCGATGGCACGCCTTACAGGCTTTGAAGCAGTGAATGCTTCGCTATACGATCGATCTACTGCAATTTTTGAGGGAATTTCTGCGGCTATCCGAATGCTGCGTGGTAAAAGCATAGCCCTAATCCCAGAGACACTCTATCCAGGAGACTTAGAGGTTCTTAAAACCTTAGCCTTAGACACAGATGTAGAGCTAATTCGTGTCCCTGCTAACCAGCAAACTGGCTGTATTGACCTCGAGGTTTTATCTATTAAAGTAGCCGAGGCAGGCGATCGACTTGCTGCTGTTGTTTTCCCTCAGGTAAACACATTTGGGTTGATTGAAGACTTTGACTCATTAACAGATCTATGCGCTCAAGTAGGAGCAAAAAGCATAGCGGTTATTGATCCACTGCTACTAGCTGAAGGTGGGCTTAGACCGCCTAGTGAATGGGGTGTTGTGGGAGTTGATATTATTGTAGGTGAAGCACAGCACTTGGCTTTAGGTCCAAATTTTGGAGGTCCAGGCCTCGGGCTTTTTGGCGTGCGCTTTTCTTCGAAGGATCGTGGCGGTGTGCGCGCTGCGCCAGGCCGATTCATTGGCAAAGCTAAAGACATTGCAGGTCGCGAATGTAGGGTTGGGGTATTGTCAACGCGCGAGCAGCATATTCGCAAAGATAAAGCTACTTCCAACATCTGCTCCAACCAAGCGTTTATCGCGACCTTAGTGGGGGCTTCTATACTTGAGCGCGGTGATACTGGCATGTCCTTGATTTTGTCGACCATGCGTAGTCGTTTGCAGGAAGCAAATATGCGGTTGCTCGCTCTAGAAGGCGTTGAGCTCGCTTTCCCAAATAGTGCTAGTTTTCATGAGCTTACTTTATCTATCAGCCAGCCTGTAGGAGAGTTTATTAAAGCAGCGCGCCAAAATAATATATTAGCAGGTACAGATGTTTCTTCTCGTATCGCAGGAGGTCGAAACTTAATCAAGCTATCATTTAATAATCGAGCTCAAGATTTAGATGCTTTGGTTGCAGTCTTTTGTGAGTATCTCGGCTCAGTGAATTGCGAGACTCCGTCTGAGCTAGCTGATATTTCTGTATACTTGCGTAAGCAAGCGCCAGGATTGCCAAGCCATTCAGCAGACGAAGTTATTAGTTATTATAAAGAGCTAGGAAGCTTGAATGTTAGCCCTGATGATGGTTGTTATCCATTAGGCTCTTGTACCATGAAATACAATCCGCGGGTTAATGATTGGGCGGCAAGTCTTCCTGGTTTCACTGACATCCATCCGCAGGCTCCTGTTGAGGATGCGCAGGGGTGCCTTTATCTGCTGCATGAAATCCAGGAATGGTTCAAAGCAATTACTGGACTTTCGGCAGTTACTACTCAGCCACTTGCTGGAGCACAAGGAGAATTAGTAGGGCTTAAATTATTTCAAGCATATCATAGGGATCGTGGCGAATTACGTGATATTATCCTCATACCTAGTTCTGCGCATGGCACAAATTTTGCGACTGCTACGATGGCTGGCTTTGCTGGTAAAAGGGGTAAAATTGTTTATTTGGAAGCGGATATTGCTGGTAGAGTTCTCAATGAAGATTTAGATCTTCGCATCAAAGAGTATGGTTCACGAATTGCTGGGATTATGATCACTAATCCTAATACTTCCGGAATTTTTGAAACAGATTTTAAACAGATCGCAGCAAAAATTCATGAAATCGGAGGACTGGTCTATATGGACGGCGCTAATATGAATGCAATCGCTGGTTGGGTTGATCTTGGCGCTTTAGGTGTGGATGCCGTGCACAATAATTTGCATAAAACCTGGACAATTCCACATGGTGGCGGGGGTCCGGGAGATGCCATTGTAGCAGTGAGCTCTCGCTTAGAGCCTTATCTTCCAGGTTATCAGATTATTTACGATGGCGATTTGTATAAGCCGATTGCTCCTCCTAAATCAATTGGGTCTTTTCACCGTCATTGGGGCAACTTTGCCCACAAAGTTCGCTGTTATACTTATTTGCTACGATTAGGTAAAGAAGGAGTGCGGCGAATGTCCGCGACTGCAGTGCTATCTGCGCGCTATTTGCAAAAGCAGCTCACTAATGACTACGCCTTGTTGCCCGATGGTGCGGATTCGGAACCTCGAATGCATGAATTTATAGTTACCCCGCGGCCCAAACATTATACTCAACTTGAAGCAGTTGGTTTACGTAAAGCCGATTCAGCTCAGCGTATTGGTAAGCTTTTTCTTGATTTCGGCTTCCATGCACCTACCGTTGCGTGGCCTGAACCGCTGGGTTTGATGATAGAACCGACCGAGAGTTACACTAAGGCAGAACTCGATCGTTTTGCGCAAGCAGTACAAGCGATTAGCAGGCTTATTTTAGAACATCCCGAGGCATTACTGACAGCTCCACATTTTACCCCAATTGATAGGGTTGAGGAGGTCGAAGCCAATCGCGATGTATGCTTGTCCGAACGGATGGACACTCTTCCGCGAATAAATGCGCCGCGAATACCGTCGGCTGAATTAGCACAGATGCCAGTCAACGTAATTTATACAAAAATAGTTGAGACGATCGCAGTTGCATACTAAAAATAGTGCTGTTGAATTGTTAAGCGAGCGGCGATGGGTATTCGCCAGTTGCCACTAGTTGCTCGATACTAGCCTGCACTAATGGCTTATCATCTGGATAAGTAACGCCAAACCACGTGCCAGTGGTTTCTATCACAGTACATTCGGTTTGGCCGCTACGAATTAGGCTGTCTACAATAGTTGGAATATAGCATTCCGCTTGCGGGGTCTGGATATGATTCTCTAAAAATTCGCAAAAGAGAGCTTCGATACTAGCAAATATTGCTGGAGTGAATCCCCAAAAGTTCATGGACACGGTAACGTCTGGTTCTATTGCAACTTGAGCTTTTTTTAGATTGCTACCTAATATTTTAGAGCAGGCACGAAACGCAATTTCTGTGTGCTCCTCTACTGTTTGCAAAATACCATTGTAGACCGTGCATAAACCACGATTAACACTACCGTGATGCGATAAGGTGTTGGCTAGTTGGTACCCAATCATACAGGTGCGTAATTCCGGTGAATCTTGCCATTGGTTTAAGTATTTAGCGATTTTGATAAATGCATCACGCCCATAGAAGTCATCTGCATTGATTAGAGCAAATGGTGTGTGAATCAATTTGCGAGCGGCTAGGACTGCATGTGCAGTGCCCCAAGGATTTTGTCTATCCTCTGGAAGTAAGAAACCTATTGGTAGGTCATCAAGCTCCTGAAATGCATAATCTACCTGAATGTGCTTTTCAAATTTGTTACCAATAGTTGCCTGAAAAGTCGATGCAAAGTCTTTGCGAATAACGAAGACTACTTTATCAAATCCTGCTACTATGGCATCGTGGACAGAGTAGTCGAGTACGGTTTCGCCATTTGGTCCCATAGCGTCAAGTTGTTTCAAGCTGCCGTAGCGGTTTCCCATTCCAGCTGCTAGGATAAGGAGAGTTGGATGCATCTTTTACTTTCTTAGGTAGTCATTGATAACATAGCAATCTACAATCTTAGTTCAGTCTGCTAGAAATAGAGCAATAATGTCTGTGATTCTTTATCAAGCTTGACCATAACTATTCTCTGAGGGATCAGTTAAAATATGTCAAAAATTACCATATGGATTGAAGCAACTCGGCCCAAGACCTTGCCTGCAGCTGTGACTCCTGTTCTACTTGGTTCAAGTCTAGCACATGCTAATGGGCAGTTTGCTTGGCAGCCTGGTTTAATTTGTTTACTCTTTGCTATACTCGTTCAAATTGGAACTAACTTCGCTAACGATTATTTTGATGCAATAAAAGGTGCTGATACTGCTGCGCGGCTTGGTCCTCGTCGCGCTGTAGCTACAGGTTTAATTAAGCCAAGCCAGATGCGATTCTACGCAATCAGTGTATTGGTAGTAGCCTTTGGTTTCGGCTTAGCTCTAATTCCTTATGGCGGATGGTGGTTATTAGCTGTTGGAACTGCTAGCGTACTGAGCGCCTGGTTTTACACAGGCGGACCGTATCCTCTAGCCTACAATGGATTAGGCGATCTGTTTGTAGTTATCTTTTTTGGCCTAGTCGCCGTTAGTTGTACCTATTATGTCCAAGCAGGAGTCGTTACATCAGAAGTTTTATTGTTAGGGCTCACAATTGGCTTATTAATAAATAACCTCTTAATCGTTAATAATTACCGTGACATGGACGAAGATAGAAGCACTCATAAGTATACCACAGTGGTACGATTTGGTCGCATTTTTGCCCTAAGAGCTTACTGCTTTGCCGGTTTTTTGGCATGCATTATGCCGTTCGTATTAGTAGCGCGCGGGTACAATTATATAGTACTATTAGCGCTTATCCCAGCAGTAGTAGCAATTACAAAGGCAAGAAGTTTACGTGCAGCAAGTAGCGCATCAGATTTTCTAAATATTCTTAAGGTTTCAGGATGGATTGTGTTTATTTATGGCATATTTGTGTCGGCAGGACTAGTCCTTGGTTAGAATAGGAACTTGCTATTTTGCTGGTACTAGCTTTGTTTTTGCGGTTTTTTCAATACTACACGAATCATGTCACTAATCGATCCCATCATTACTCTTCCAATTGCACAGGCTGCAGCACCATCCGGCGGCGGTTTGAGCCAGTTTCTTCCTATTATACTACTTTTTGTCGGAATGTGGTTTTTAATCATTGCTCCGCAGCGAAAGAAACAGAAAGCGCATGATAAAATGATTACAGAATTAAAAACAGGCGATACTGTAATTACTAGCGGTGGTATTTACGGTTCTATAACTAATGTGAAGGAGGATCGATTCGTTATACGTGTCGCAGACAACGTTAAAATTGAATTAACCAAGCAATCGATAGGTAGTAAAATCGATATCTAGCTAGTTAATTCTGACTCGATAGTATTCACCCTTTTAGATGCTTAATTATGTCTGGTAATATTCTTTGGAAGTTTGTACTTACTGCACTAATTATATGGTGGTGCATCATTAGTATCACGCCAATTAAGGATCGTCCTTTCGAACAATACATTAGTGAGCAGGCTACTGCACAGTTGGATATTTTTGAAGATTTATTGGCTCGAGCGCAGGAACTTGTAGCACGTAAAGAATCCAAAACATTGTTCACTGCTCTGCGCGACCTAGGTGTTGAAGAATCAATTGATTATGCGTTATTTTTTCCTCAAATACAGGTAAAGGATATAGCAAACCGTAATAAGCGGAACAATATACTTCTAAAATATTTGCTTAGTCAGGCCCAGAGCCAATTACGGCTTGGTCTTGATCTTAAAGGAGGTGTAGGCGTAACAATGAAGATGGATATATCCGAGTTGGCAGAATTAAGCTCCTTCGAACAAGCGGAGCAATTAGAAGATGCTATATCAATTATGGCTGAGCGCTTAGATGGTTCTGGAGTTGCAGAGCCTATTATTCGTCCACGCGGTGAAAATGCTATCGAGATACAGATGCCGGGAGCGTCAACAAAAGAGAATCCAGAGATCATAGACATCATTAAAAAACCAGCGCGGTTGGAATTTCGCACCGTGCATGCATCACTAGAGCCTGATACAACGCCGACTAATCAGTATCCAGTTGGATACGAAGTGCTTGCTGAGGAGATTGAAGATCGTAAAAATGGGGAAGTTTATGAGCGTCGCATATTTGTTAAGCGCATACCTGAAGCGACTGGTGAAATAGTTGAGGATGCATTTGCCTCTCAGACTCCAACCGGGGGATTTCAGGTCAATCTAGTAATGACCTCTGATGGCGCTAATATTTTCCGAGCAGTTACCGAAAAATTGCTGGGGCAACCCTTAGCGATCGTACTAGATGGTAAACTTTATTCGGCGCCTACTGTGCAAGGTGTGTTATCTAAAAATGCTCAAATTACAGGCAGTTATTCGCAGCGTGAGGCATTTGATTTGGCTAATGTTTTGAACAATCCGCTAGCAGTTGAATTAATAGTTGATGAAATGTATGAAGTGGGGCCATCCATGGCGGCGGGGGCTCGAGATAGCTCGCTTAACGCGGTTAAGTGGGGAGCGATCTTTGTAGTCTCATTTATGATTTTATATTACTTTATTGGTGGGGTTGTCGCAGTGACTTCTGCAATTGTAAACATTATTATTGTTTTAGGAGTTTTAGCTAGTTTGGGCGCTACTTTAACACTTCCGGGCGTGGCGGCTTTAGTGCTTACGCTGGGAATGGGTGTAGATGCCAATATACTTATTTTTGAGCGTTTACGCGAAGAGCTTAAGCTCGGAAAATCTTTGCAGACTGCTACAGCCAACGCATTTCAGAAAGTTACTTCTACAATTGTCGATGCAAATGTGACAACTCTTATCACTGCCTGCATTCTTATTTGGTTAGGTACAGGTCCAGTTAAAGGATTTGGCTATACTTTAGCAATAGGTATCTGTGCATCTATTTTTTGCGCGCTTGTAGTAACTCGTTTCATGGTCGATTTTATCGTGCACCGTGCTGGCTTTAAGCAGGTATTAGGTATGAGCCTACTTGGTAAAATGAAGATTGATTTCTTTAAGCACCGCAAACCAGCTTTTCTTGCTTCATGGTCGCTGGTGGCGGCTGGAGTGGTTAGTATCGTTATGCACCATGACAACATTATGGGCATCGACTTTACTGGAGGCGATGAAATGACGGTAGCTTTTGAGCAAAAGTTAGATGCAGGAGAATTAGGGACTGCCGCAGCAGTACTTGGTTTAGGTGAAGTGAATCCAGTATATCAGACACTCATCGGTGAAAATCGAGAGGTATTAAAACTACAAACACGTTTTGACCAAAGCAGGGAAGTTCTCGCTGGCTTGCAGCAAGTTTTTCCAGATGCAGGACTAGATGAGATTGCTGTCACCCAAATCGGAGCTTCAGTATCCAGTAACATTCAGTGGAATGCACTCTGGTCTGTTCTGGTAGCACTTTGTGGTATTTTGCTCTACGTAGCGTTACGTTTTGAAGTTGGTTATGGAGTGGGTGCAGTCGTTGCGACAATACACGATGTATTTATGACTGTTGGCGTGTTCGTTATCTGTGGTGCTTTAGATATATTTGTAAGTGGTCAATTTACTGCACCGATGCTGGCTGCAATCCTAATGATTGTCGGGTATTCAATTAATGATACTATCGTCGTGTTTGATCGTATTCGTGAGGAACTAGAGCTCAACCCTGGTGCTGGCTTACGTTCGATTATAAATCTCGCGATTAACCGTGTCTTCTCTCGCTCCTTACTCACCAGTATTACGACTTTGCTGGCAGCTTGTTCCCTGTACATTTTCGGTTCGGGTGTAATTACTGATTTCTCCTTCGTGTTTATTATTGGTATTTTAACGGGAACTTTCTCTTCAATCTTTATTGCTAGTCCAGTCTTCTACTGGTGGCACAAAGGAAATCGCAAGCATGTCGATGAAGGCGAATTTACTCCAAAAAAGTACGAGTGGGAAGGTGTTAAGAGTGACGCATAGCGCTTTAAAAATAAATATACTTTAATGCTCTGGACAATAATTGCTACCAATGAATCACTTGTTAATAAGCTGAGTGATTCGCTGGAAGTTCCTGAAGTACTGGGGCGTTTATTGGTGCATGCTGGTATTGAAGATACTGCAAGTGCGGATGCGTTTTTACGCCCGCGACTAGCTAATTTAGACGACCCATTTGCCCTGACCAATTTACGCGCAGCTGTTACTAGAATAGAGCAGGCAGTTGAGGCAAAAGAGGCGGTAGTGGTGTTTGGTGATTATGATGTGGATGGAGTGACTAGTACTGTGCAGCTAGTTATTTTCCTCCGAAAGTTGGGATTGGAACCTAGATATTGTGTGCCGCTTCGGTTAGAGGAGGGTTATGGTCTCAGTAAAAAAGCTATAGATCGAGTCTTTGCTGGGAATAACCCTACGCTTTTTATTGCTCTAGATTGTGGCACAAATGCCCATGAAGCCATTCACTATTTGCGAGAGCAGGGGGTAGATGTAATTATAGTTGATCATCACCAGTCAAAAACGCAGCCTCCTAATGATTGTATATTTATAAATCCTCATGTAAATGATTCAGCATCTGCTCCTTGGCGTGAACTATGTACAGCTGGACTAGTCTTCAAACTACTGCATGGGATTCTTAAAAGTAGGCGTGCCGCCAATGACCCTCGTGTAGATAATATACAGCTAAAGGATTATTTAGATTTAGTCGCTATGGGTACAATTGCTGATTTAGTGCCCTTAGATAAAGAAAATAGAATTATTTCTTGGTTTGGCTTGCATCATTTACGCGGCAATATTCGTAAAGGCGTACGCGCTCTAGCAGAAGTAAGCGGTATAAGTAATGGTCAAGATATGGTTAGTTCGGATATATCATTTAAGATGGCACCACGTATTAACGCAAGTGGTCGATTGGCGGATGCATCACTACCGATTGAATTATTACTGGATGATGATTATCAGGCTTGCCGCACTCGAGCCGAACAACTCGATACTATTAATCGTGAGCGTCAGGCTATTGAGCGCAGAATTGCTCAAGAAGCTGAGAAGCGTGTAATGCAAGAGTTTAATGAAGTGCCCGGTATAGTGCTGTATGGCACAGATTGGCATCCGGGTGTAGTAGGCGTAGTCGCTTCTAGGGTGAGTCGCCACTTTAATAAACCATGCGTAATACTAGGTGCTGAAGGTGACTTAGCAAAAGGTTCAGCGCGCAGCGTTGATGGTGTCAATTTAGTTGAAGTCTTCAAGGACTGCTCTGATTTGTTAGTGCATTGGGGTGGGCATCCAATGGCAGTAGGAGTTTCTCTAAAAGCGGTGGATGTAGAGGTCTTTACTGAGCGGTTTGTTGAGAGTATACATGCGATGCATCCGAATGGGCTACCTGAGCCTTCCTTACGCTTATCCGCATGGTTGAAGTTGGAGCAAGTTTCGGAGAGTCTCCTAGAGCAGTTAGATCGGTTGCATCCCTACGGACAGGGAAATAGTGAGCCAGTTTTCGGGGTGAGGGGTGTTGTTTTAGAAGAGCAGCCGAAACTATTCGGAGAAAGTAATTATCGTTTGCGATTGCCTGATCCCTCCGGCCAAGCCCGGGGAATGTCCGGAGTAGCATGGGGATTAAATAGCGCTCCTACTGTTCGACAGCCGATTGATATAGCAATACGCGTATCTTGGAATTATTGGCGCAACCAACGTACTGCACAATTTACTTTAATTGATTGGAAGAACAGCGAGGTAATCGCCTAATCGATTGATTTAATCGTAATATTTCATCAGATATTACTGTTACACTACAAAGTATGAATAACTTTACCAAAAATATATTACTTGGATTAAATGTTGATCACTGTGCAACAGTGCGTCAAGCTCGGTATCGTCAACATGTCCTCGATTATGGCGCAGAAGTCGAGCCTGACTGTGTTGAACTAGCCTTGCTTGCTGAAGGAGTCGGCGTGGATAGCATAACCATGCATTTACGTGAGGATCGCCGCCATGTGCAAGGCTCAGATGTTGAGCGTGCCCGCGAAAAGATTAGCACTCGTCTGAATCTAGAGATGGCTTGTACTTCTGAAATGATTGAATATGCTCTCAAGCTTACACCTCACTCGGTTTGCTTAGTTCCTGAGAATCGCGAAGAAGTCACCACGGAGGGTGGCTTAGATGTAGCTGGTCAGCGAGAGCGTGTTCGTAAAGTAATTGAAGCAATGCGCAAAGTAGGTATTTTGACTAGCTTGTTCATTGATCCTAATGTTGCTCAGATTGAGGCTGCTGCAGAGCTTAAAAGCCCGTGGGTTGAGTTGCATACAGGTGCATACGCTAATGCTTACTACGACGACGGAAGACAACGCGAGCTAGAGTCTCTTGTAAATGCTTCAGAATATGCACACAGCTTAGGGCTCGTTGTGAACGCAGGTCATGGTATTAATTATCAGAATATTACCGAGATCGTGCAGATACCACATTTGCATGAGCTTAATATCGGACATTCGATCATAAGCCGTGCACTCTTTGTAGGTATCGAGCAGGCAGTTCGTGAAATGCTTGTGCATCTGAGTTAGGGTATTGAACTGCCAGTGCAAATATGCCTACCAAAGAGGAGCAATAAAAATTTCAATCGGATCTGGATTGACAGTGGAGTCATTTATGATGCACTCCGCTAGTCTTTTGGAACGGGGTGTAGCGCAGCCTGGTAGCGCATCTGGTTTGGGACCAGAGGGTCGCAGGTTCGAATCCTGTCACCCCGACCATAAGGCTTCTCTATAATGATGCACTATCTGCCGAGCTAACGCTCTTGTCAGTCGATTGCTTTAGGGACAACAGATCCATTATTGCTTTGTGAATTGGCGTGATATTAGCTAACGTTTTGCTCATGAATATTGTAAATATTTCGACTTGCTCCGACTTTATTGCGGAGGATTTATCCTTAGCTAAAGAGTTTTTAGGACCGCGAAATAGCCCATTAAAGAATCTTAGTATTGCTAATATAACAATTCCGCCAGGCGTTAGGGTGAAGAAGCATTACCATCTAGAAAGTGAAGAAACCTATCATATTATAGAGGGCTCTGGAATTATGCACTTAGACGGCGAGGATGCTCCAATTACGAAAGAGCAGGCAGTTGCGATTGCGCCAGGTCAATGGCATTCAATATACAATCCAAATGAAACTGACTTAGTGATGTGCGTGACTTGCTCACCGCCTTGGAGTATGGAGGATCAGATCTTTGAGTAGCTCTAGGAATGCAGGCAAAGGGGTTGCTCTCGTTGCCATTAGCGGTATCTGCTGGGGCTTCCACGGCGTGATGATAAAATATGCAATAGGTCTAGGAGCCTCATTCATGCAGGTTCTCTTGGTTGAAGTCTCATTTGCTTTCGTCTTTTTTGCTTTTTTTGGCTCTAAGTTTTTTAAAGAAAACCAACCACAAGGTTTTGTGCAGTGGTTCAGACTTATTTTAATCGGCTTGGCTACAATTGGAGTCGGTTATTTTCTTTTTCTTTCATATAGTCTAGGCCCTGTTGCTATCCCCGCTACATTAATGTTTCTTTACCTACCAATTGTGTATGGATTTTCAATTTTCACGAAGAATCAACGTCTTTCCCTGATTAAATCCTTCGCTATTTTATCCGTGCTTTTGGGTGCTATTTTAACGACGCAGATTTTTTCTACTTTTCATCAGTCGAGTGCTTTAGCATCGGTTATTGCTGCATCTTGTGCATCAATGTGTTATGCTCTAGTTTTTATATTAACGCCAAGCGTTGGTGCTTATACATCGGCTGAATTTCGATCTTTTACGGTATCTGGAATTGGATTAATAGGTTGTATTCTTATAATACAGAGTGCTCCCTCATTGTGGTATGATCTTGGTGAAAACGCGGCGGAGTTTTATATTTTTGCTGTATTACTAGGGGTAGTTGGTCAAGTGCTTCCAGTTATTTCTTTAATGAAGGGCTTGCCGTTAACTGGAAGCAGCCTTGGCGGAGTGGTCGCATCTATCGAACTGCCAATAGCCGTTCTAAGTGCATTAGTTTTACTTGGAGAGGCGCTCACAGTAGTTAAAATCTTTGGAGTTTTGCTCGTTTTATTGGGTATAGTAATTTATAACTTTGCTGAGAAATTAAGGTTGGGACGTCAACCGCTACTGTAACTAAAAGCGATGAATAAAATTAGCCTAGTTGGATTAAATGCATTGGATTCTGCCAGTTTTGGTAAAGTTCTATCAGGGGTCTACGAACATTCTCCTTGGGTGATTACTGAAGCGGCGCGTAGTCGACCTTTTAGCACGATGAAAGAATTGCAGGCCTCATGTGAGGCGGCAATAGATCGTGCGTCCCATGAAGCGCAAGTTTTACTCATACAAGCGCATCCAGATTTAGCGGTGAAGCTAGATCAACTTCCACATCTAACCGAGTTCTCCAAGAAAGAGCAATCGAAGGCTGGATTTGCTATGCTTAAAACTGCTGAAATTGATGAACTAAGGGCGGAGTTAACTCGCTACCGCGCGCGCTTTGGACATCCTTTTATTCTATGTGTTACAGAGTATTCTGCAGTTGATGTTCTTCCGATCTTAAAAACGCGTATGCAGTGTGAACAAATTGAGGAAAAATATAATTGTCTCTCTCAGATTGCTCGAATCGGATGGCATCGTCTTTGCTCTATTCTTGAAAACTCACATGAATCATCACCAATATGACTGCTAAACTTACAACCCATGTATTAGATACCTATCATGGCAAACCCGCTTCAGGGGTTTGTTGGATATTAGAATTTAAAAGTCTTGAGGGTGGGTGGAATCAAATTTCTGCAGGAACTACAAATGAGGATGGGCGAACAGGCGGAGCACTAATTGCAGGTGAAGCTCTAGTAACAGGTTGCTACCGTCTTAGATTCGATGTTGCGAGTTACTTTTCTAGCAATGGAGTGCAGCTCTCAGAGCCTCCTTTTTTAGCGGAAGTCGTGCTCCAAGTAAACTTAGTAGCAGGCGAGAGTTATCACGTGCCGTTGCTGTGTTCACCATGGAGCTATTCAACTTATCGTGGGAGCTGATTGAATGGACTTGCTTGAGAGTGCCACACAATCAGCCGGTGCACGTTTGATTGAAAGACTCGGGGTGATGCGTCGAATTTCCCAAAGAAATGATTGGATCGAGCGCATTTTATTTTCTCCGGCAGCAGAAGAAGCCGCTTATAAATTAAAGGGCTGGATGAAAGCGACGGGCATGGACACGATTTACGATCCACTTACCAACGTATACGGGCAAATTGTGTTTTCAACAGAAGGACCAGATGCGCCTCGAATACATTTAGGCTCACACTACGATACAGTTGTCAATGCCGGAGCTTTTGATGGTATCCTAGGTGTTTTGATTGGTATCGCTGTGGCAGAGGCAATTGTTGAATCAAAAGAACCCTTCAGTCATAACTTATCGGTCTTAGCATTCTGTGATGAGGAAGGCGTGCGTTTTAATACAACATTTTTGGGGAGTGCATATTTGAGCGGCCAGTTTGATGAAGCTTGGCTGCATAAAGAGGATGAATTTGGCAAAACACTCGGTGAGTGGCTGGTGGATCGTGCAGAATCAATTGATACAATCCTTAGTGCGCATGAGTCTCCTTATGTACGCCCTCAAGACCTCTACTTAGAAACTCATATTGAACAGGGGCCTATCTTAGAGTCATCGAACAAAGGAGTCGGCGTTTTTACTCGTATTGCTGCACAACTTCGCTCTGAAATTATTTTAACAGGCTGTGCTGGACATGCGGGCACTATTCCTGCGCGATTACGCAAAGATCCTTTGCCAGTAGCAAGTGAGATGGTTTTAGCGGTGAACGATCTATGCCGAAGTGATGAACGTATTCGAGCAACCGTCGGACAGCTTGAAGTCATACCTAATGCCAGTAATGTTATCCCCGGTCAGGTGAAGTTTTCGATCGATATGCGTCATCCCGACATGGAAGGCTTGAAATTGGCGCATGATAAGTTGACTAAGAAAATCGAATGGATTGCGAAGCGATCGAACCTTGAACTTGGATACAAGGTAGTTCACCAGGCTAGTGATGCACGATTAGACGATAAACTTACAGACGCTTTGGATGAGAGTTGTGAGGCGCTCCAAGGATCGTCCATGCGCATGTTCAGTGGGGCTGGTCATGATGGTATGAAGCTAGCGCAAGTGTGTCCCACTGGAATGTTAGCTGTGCGATGCAAAGATGGACTAAGCCATCATCCAGATGAGTTTGCTTCTAATGCGGATTGTCTGCTCGCTTTCAAAACTATGCTACGCACCGTACTTATGATAGATAAAAACCGCTAGCGCGATGTTTGATACGATTATCAGAGATGTACAAATCATTAAGAATGATTCATGGCTTCACGTGGATCTTGGAGTTAGCGATGGGTCATTTGCTGAAATAGCAACTAGTATTTCTGGGAGTTCACGCAAGGAAGTAGATGGCAAAGGTGCATTTTGTTTGGCTGGGGGAGTGGACCTACATGTTCATTTTAATGATCCTGGGCGGACACATTGGGAAGGTTTTAAAACAGGTAGTGCCGCCGCTGCTGCGGCTGGTATCTCATTCTTAGCTGAAATGCCTTTAAATAGTATACCTTCAACCACAAGTGTGGATGCCTTGCAGACTAAATTAGCAGCTATTGATAATAAATCGTATGTTGATTTCGGTCTCTGGGGAGGGGTCGTACCAGGAAATAATGCTGATCTAGAACCGCTCGCTAAAGCTGGTGTTATTGGTTTTAAAGCCTTCATGGCCCCAAGTGGTAATGATGATTTTGATAAATCAAGCCGATCAACGCTCCGTGAAGCGATGTTGCGAATTGCTCCAACAGGGCTGCGTTTAGCTCTGCATGCAGAAGACCCAATTGTACTTGAGCGTGCTTCAAATCGATTAAAAAGGAAAGTTAGCGCTTTTGATTGGGAGGCATCTAGACCAGTTGAAGCTGAAATTAGCGCGACCAAAGTAGCCATCGAACTTTCCTTAGAAACAGGATGTCCCATTACTATTGTGCATGTTAGCTCTGTAGAAGTTCTGACTACTATACAAAATGCGAAGCGTCAGGGTGTTGATATTATTTGTGAGACTTGCCCGCATTATTTGTTGCTTTCAAGAGCAGATGCAGACTGCATTGGAGCAGATGCTAAGTGCGCGCCGCCTCTGCGATCTAAGGCTCGAAGGAGAGCGCTTGAGCAAGCAGTCATTGATAATTTAATCGATACCATTGGCTCCGACCATTCTCCAAGTCCACCTTCGATGAAGTTGGATCAATCTTTTTTTGATGCTTGGGGAGGTATAGCAGGAATCCAACATGGCTACCCTCTATTACTTAGTCGTTATGGAATGAATGCACTCTCTCGCATACAAATGATACAGAAGCTGTGTTGCCAATCCCCCGCAGAAGTCATGTCCTTAAAATCTAAGGGCTCATTAGATCTTACCAAGGATGCTGATTTTACATTGATCCAACCCTTAGAATCGACTTCAGAGATTGAGGCAGATGCCTTGTTAACAAGGCATCAACGTTCAGCTTATCTTGGTAGTAAGATTAATATAGAAGTAGTTTCAACTTGGTTACGAGGGCGGGCAGTAACTATGAACGGTCAGCTTCTCGAAGAGGCGCCTTTTGGCAAATTTATGCCACGCTCTGATAAATGATTAGAAATTCCATAGAGTTCACCCAGAAAAGCTTTATCACTGATACGAAGCAATGGGCGCGTTTGATTGATGAGTCTCTTTATGAATGTGTCAAAAAAACTGGCAGCTCTGTTGTCAGTCAATTAATACTAGATAAAGAAAAACCTATAGATGGACCGTTAAAGGGCGTGCCGTTTGCTGTAAAAGATTTATTCGATGTGACGGGGTTTCCAAGTCAGAACTCGTCTATATTACCAGAGTTTAAAGCAAATGCGACTGAAGATTCTCAAATTGTTGCGCGTATGAAAGAATTGGGTGCTACTTGTGTGGCTAAAACTCAGATGAATGAATTTGCTTACGGGCTCTCAGGAGAGAATCCGCACTTTGGTCATTGCCAACATCCCGTTTTGAAAAATTGTTTGAGTGGAGGATCAAGTAGTGGTTCAGCGCATATGGTTGGAGCGGGTTATTTGCCTTTGAGTATTGGTACCGATACAGGTGGTTCCGTTCGACTTCCTGCTGCTTGGTGTGGCCTTTATGGAATTCGTTGGATACCAGGTTATTTCTTAGAAGGTGCTTTCCCCTTGGCTCCAAGCTATGATACGATTGGCTGGTTTACTACCTCTTCTGAGGATATGGTACGTACTATCAAAGCTTGGTTTAGTTGTGATAGTGCAAACTCTGCTTTGGCGTTAAGAGGTTGCTCGATTTTACCGAAACATTTACTCGAAATTGAATCTTTAGATCGTTTACGGGCAGTAGTTTCTAAATTAAAAATCGGGCAACTAGTTAATGCTAATGCTTTTGAAGCGCTCTTACCAAAGTGCCAATATGCTTTCAATATATTGCAAAGTTTAGAAGCATATTCGATACATGAGTCGCTTATCAAAAAGTTTGGTAAATTTTATGATCCACAAGTAAGGGATCGTATCTTGCGTGCAAAAAAATGGACACAGGGGGACATATCTATGGCGCATAAGTACAGAGATCAGATCACCAATTGGTTTAATGACTTTTTTGAATCATTTGATTTTCTAGTAATGCCTATATGTCCAAGACCAACTGTTCCAATTGTAGATGTCCGTCCTGAATTACGCGAGAGGATACTCCAATTAACAACACCTGCGAGCTTATCAGGCCTGCCTGCTTTGGCGGTTCCTATCTGGCTGGATGATAAGCGCTCGGTTGGTATACAGTTTATCTTTAAAAATGTAGAACCTGCGGTACCATTGGCATTACTTAAGTTATGCAAAAGCATTTAAAAAAACATGCCTTTACTTTGTGGCTTCTATTTGCGGTCATATTAGCCGTGCTGTTTCCTGCATACGGCAGTAAAGGGGGGCTCTTATATCCTCAAATTAGTACAAATATAGGTGTTTGGTTGATCTTTTTCCTCCAAGGAATCGCTTTGCCGACCAGCGATTTAACCTCAGGTTATAGTCCTAAACGTCTTCATGCGTTTGTTTTGTCATGGAACTATATAATTTTTCCGATTGTGGTAGGAGTACTCTTGCTACCTCTATCACTTGCTGTTCCTAACGAATTAAGGCTTGGCTTTTGGTTGCTCGCAATTTTGCCAACAACTGTATCTTCAGCAGTTGTTTTTTCAACGGTTTCTAAAGGCAATACGTCTAATGCGATTTTTTCGACTGTCTTTTCTAATTTACTTTCAGTCCTCTTAGTACCTGCGGTTGCTGTTGCTTATTTATCCGTTGAATCTGGTATAAGTCTCTCACTAAGCCCATTGTTTTCAAAATTGTTCCTTATAATTATTGCCCCCCTAATACTGGGTCAGCTTGTTAGGAAATGGCTGCCCAAAATTTCCGCTACGATTGCTAATAGAACTAAAGGCTTTGGGAATTGGATTATTATTTTTATCGTACATTGTGCATTTGCGCAGAGTGTTAGCTCTGGCTTCTTAATCGAGTTAGGTCTTTTCTCGATTTTCAAAATTATATCGATAACTATTTTGATTTTGCTCGTTGTAAGTCAGTTTGTTTGGTGGTCCTCGAATCTTTTACATTTATCTAAGGAGCAGCGTATTTCCGCATTTTTTTGCTCCAGCCAGAAGTCTTTAGCTACAGGTCTGCCTCTAACTACATCTATTTTAGCCTCAGCGCCTGGTATAGTGGATGTTGCCTCAGTACTAATCCCGCTTATGTGCTACCATCCCGCACAACTTATTTTAGCAGGGATTTTATCGAACCGCTGGGGGTCCAACTAACTTAGCTTGTAGGGTTAGTTTTTCGATGAGAAAGTTTGCGAGTTTTTGAAAAGAGTTTTTAGCACAATTACTTGATAGCAACATCAAACCCATTTTGAGCAATTTTCGCTAGTTCTTCCTCTGTGAAATTTAGATCTGTTGCTAGGGCATAGTATTCTTCGCTAAGTGAATTTCCAAACATGAAAGGATCATCAGAATTGATAGTACAGCGCACTCCAGCATCGAAGAGTTCTCGGATTGGGTGTTTCGACATAGTTGGTATGCCTTCAACCTGCAGCTTAACATTACTAATTGGGCATACGTCGAGTGTAACGTCTAAATCTTTGATGAGTGCAACAACTTCTGGATCTTCAATACATCGTACACCGTGCTGGATGCGGCGAACACCAAGTTCTTCTATGCAGCGACGAACAAAGCTAGCAGGCATAAATTCTCCTGCGTGAGCTTTTAG
>JAKVCN010000023.1 GCA_022448585.1 Puniceicoccaceae bacterium
TAGATATGTGTAAGCATGATCCAGATCAACAACTTAGTCAGGCATTATTTCGCACTGCTTTTAGGAAGCACGCATATCGTGAACCTGTGATTGGACATCGCGAATTATTTGAGTCTATTAGCCGTGATGAATTACTTAGTTATTATCGTGCTCGCTATGTGCCTAATAATATGGTCGTTTCTATAGTTGGAGCTGTAGAGAAAAATAAAATTCAAAAAGTAGTAGAGCGTCATTTTTCATGCGCTCCAATTGGTCGTTTAAAGCCTTTATTTATTGAGGATGAACCACCTCAGTCAGCTCTTAGGCAACAGATTATTAGGTGTGACTACAATGTAGTGCGTGGAGGAATTGCTTTTAAAGTTCCAAACCTTAAAGATCCGCAATCACCAAAATTAGACATTTTAGCATCTGCTCTTGGTGGTGGAGAAAGCTCTATTCTTTGGACCCGTATACGGAATGAACTTAATTTAGTACATTACATTGATTGCCGAAATTGGAACCCTGGTAATTGCGGCTTATTTTGGATTTCATATGTCTGTGATATCGGTAAAGGCGCTGAAGTAGAGACAGCAATTTGGGATTGTATTAATTCAATAATTATAAATGGCATATCTGAATCCATCGTTGATAAAGCAAGGAGACAGTCATTAACAGCAGAAATTAATGGTCGTAAGACAATGAGTGGTCAAGCTTCACGGTTAGGTCTAAGTGAGGTTGTTATTGGAGATTTGGGCTACACTCAGTGCTATTTACAGGAATTACAGGCTATTACTGCTGACGCGGTCAGAGAAACTGCAGAACGTTTTCTAGTGCGAAAAGGTGCATCCTTAGTACGCTTTGAGCCCAAAGAAATAGGTTCTAATGATGATCCGCTAAGTACCCAACCGATAAAGACGAGCTCTTTTAGTCAAATTAATCTTCAAGGAGGCATTCCTTTGCTTTACGAGGTCGATGATCGCTTGCCACTTGTCCACATTCGTTGCGTGTTACATGGTGGACCTCTCTACGAACCAGTTAATCAGCGAGGAGTTTCTTCACTACTAGCTGAATTATTAATTAAGGACACAGAAAAGCGTGATGCAGCTTCGGTTGCTGAGATTATAGAAAGTATTGGTGGTAAGCTGAGTGCTAGTTGTGGAAATAATACCATCAACTTATCTATCGAAGTTCTTTCAAAAGATATTGATATAGCTATTGAGTTACTTTCAGATGCGCTAATTTGCCCTGCCTTTAAAAAGGGTACATTTGAGACGGAGCGGGATAGTCAAATTGCTGGTCTAATGGAAGCCGATGATGAAATTCTCGAATTTGGTTTTCGTAAAATGAAAGAACTGTTTTTTGGTACGCATCCCTTCTCGATTGGTCCTCAAGGCCGTGTTCAAGATTTACAGGATCTTGGAGTTCAATCAATACTTAGTCACTATAAGCACTTAGTGAAGCGCGGAAATATTATAGTTGCTGTATGTGGTGACTTTGACCCAAAACTATTGGAGGATCATTTAAATATCAGGTTAGCATCTAAGCTACCCGCTCTACCAAAAACTGAAGAATGCCAAATTAATTTTTCTGGGCCTAATTCTTTAGATGAGGCAGAATCATTGAATCGTGAACAGGTAGTTATTTTACAGGGGTTTTCAGATGTTGGAATTTTACACAAAGATTTCATAATTGGAGAAATTTTGAATGAATTGCTCAGTGGAATGTCCAGTCAGCTATTTGAGAAAGTTAGGGATGAAAAAGGATTAGCTTACTATATTGGATCCACTCGAACTTTGGGCTTAGAGACAAGTATGTTTGCTATATATGCAGGTACACACCCGGAGCAATCTCAAGCTGTGATTGAAGAGATAAACTCTGAATTAAATCGCATTAGATTTGGTGAGGTGAGTGACCTTGAATTGGAACGTTGTCGCACTCGTCTAAAAGCGGCGCGAGTCATGAGTCGACAAACAATCGGCGCTCGCGCAATGCATGCTGCAATTAATCTTAGCTATGGCTTACCAATAGATGATGATGCTGAATATATTGCTAAGTTAGATGCGTGTGATGCAAAAAGCCTTATGCAATTTGTTGCTGAATACATTAATCTGAAAAACCGTGTGCAGTTAATAATAGGGCCAAATCCTTTAAAGTAATGACACACAAAATTATTCCTTAATACACTTTGTTTTTAGTCTTAAAAATAAAATGTGTCTGTTGTGAATTTATCAGTATGGATTGCGCACATACGGAAAAATGTTTTTCTAGGAGTTCACATGTTAAGGTTTTTTTTGTTGATCCTTGGGCTATCAATTGTCCCTGTTTTAGAAGTATTAGGTCATCCGAATAGGCAGCTGCATGATTGGGGTCATGCATAGAAATTATAACAGCAGTATTTTTGTCTGCTACTTCACGAACGGTATCTAAGAAAGAATGTTGATACCTCAGATCTAGTCCAGAAACTGGTTCATCCAACAGTAAATATCTTGCACTTAACTGCTTTGCATTCATAGGACGATTTATTTGCGCTAGTACACGCGCTAGTTGTACCCGTCGTTGTTCCCCACCAGAAAGTGTCGTGTACTTACGATGTCGAAGTTCATTTAATTCAAGCCGTTCAATTACAGATTCAATAGCATGTGAACTGTTAACCGCCTCATTCTGTAATCCTAAGTAAGGAGCCCGACCTAAGGCTACAACCTCTTCTACTAAATAGTCAAAGTTAAGAGATGTATGCTGAGGTAAAATCGCACGTGATCGAGCAATTGTATTAAGGTTCCAGTCATCTAGGTATGTATTACCAATCGCTATACTACCTTGAGTCGGTTTTATCTCTCCCGAAATTAAGCGTAAAAGTGTGCTCTTTCCAGCTCCATTAGGTCCAATGACCGCGTGTATCTTTCCCAGTGAAAGGTCAAGGTTGATAGAATGTATAAGTTTATGCCCTCTAATTTGATAGCTTAAGTCTTTTATTAGTATCATAGAAGTTTCTGGTGCTTTGTTGATAGCAGAAGAAATAGAAAGAAGGGAGCTCCTATAAATGCGGTTAATATGCCGATTGGAATTTCTGCTCCTGTTAGTATTGATCGCGATAGAAGGTCTGCAATAATTAATAATGTGCCACCGGTAAGTCCAGCAGCAGGTATAAGATAGCAATGATTTGGTCCTACAAGTAGTCGCATTAAGTGGGGGACAATAAGCCCAACAAAAGCTATTGTTCCAGTGAGAGAAACACACAAACCTACAGTTGCTCCAGATAAAATAATAATACGTCGTCCGACTTTATGAGTATCAATACCCAAGTGTCCTGCTTCTGCTTCACCTAGTAGCAAAACGTTTAGTAATTTTGCTTGTCGAAATAGCAGTAATAAGAAAATTAATAATATAGGGGATACAATGAAAATAGCTAACCTAGGAGCTCGAGCAAAGCTTCCTAAGCTCCAGAAGGTTAAGTCTCGTAAATTTTCAAGGTCTGCAATGTAAATCATCGCTCCTATAATTGCTCCAGCAAAAGCATTAACTGCTATTCCACATAACAACATAGTTGGAACATGAATGCGCCCACCAACTCTTGCTAAGCGATAAATCAAAAATGTACTTCCAATACTGCCGAGCATGGCACTGAAGATAATTGCGGAATTATGTAATGATGAACTGATAAAAATTAAAGTACTGCTGCCTAACACGATCATTAAAGCAGCACCTACTGCACCCCCTGAAGTCACTCCAATTAAGCTAGGGTCTGCTAGGGGGTTACGAAATAAACCCTGCAGGACAGTACCACTTATGGCCAAGCTAATCCCTACTATCATAGCTAGTATCGTTCTGGGCATGCGAAGTGCTAGTACGACCTGCTGCATTTCTGGTGATATTTCAGGCAATCCAATATGTGTACCAAAACCTCCAAAACATGCATTTATTACCTGCGTTGGGCTTATTTTAATAGGTCCAACAATAAGGGCTATAAACCCGCAAAATGACATTAGCAGTAATAGGAGTACGATTAGGAAAGGCTTTTTATTGGAAGATGGCATAGAAGTTATAGGCTGTTACCTTTTTTGGTTCTGTCCATATACATTTGCCAGCAATGTATCTTGTGGTTTTTTTAATAGCATGAACTCAGATCTTAAAATTAAAATTTGCGGATTAACGAGAGAGAAAGACGTTGATTTAGCTCTCAGTCTCGGAGCTGATTATTTTGGATTCATTATCTACCCTAAATCTCCTCGAGCTATTGGAGTCGAGCGCGCTAAGGAGTTAACGAGTCGTGTACCTAAAGGACGCAGTGTTCTAGTGGATGTTGAAACTAGCTTGTCAGATTTAGATAGATACAAAGAATTAGGTTTTGAAAATTTTCAAATCCACTCTAGTCTGTCCATTCTCGCTAAAAAGCTACACTTATGGATACAGGTTGTGGGTACGGAGAGTTTATGGATCGCCCCTAGATTGAGATCAAATGATATTTTGCCGGAGATAGTGTCGAAATATGCAAAAACTGTTTTGCTCGATACTTATTCACCAAATTTAGTTGGTGGAACTGGTCACGTTGGCAATTGGCGGCAATTTTCTGATCTTCAAAACCAAAATTCTAACATAGAATTTATTCTAGCAGGTGGGCTATCTCCTGATAATATTCAGAAGGCAATAAAGGTAACTAGCGCTAAGCGCATAGATGTTAACAGTGGAGTTGAACATGCTCCGGGAGTAAAAGATCAAGAAAAACTAAACGAGTTGTTTCAGATTCTTAAATAATAGTTAAAATTATTAGTATCGCTTTAATTCTAATCTTGGATTAGAATTCAATCGGTTGTCGTCCAAGTGTTCCAATTAGCTCAGTTAGGTAATTTGGTGATTGTACACGATTTAACTGTAACTTTGCATCTGTGAGTCGTGATTCAATACCTAATCGTTTTGACACGGAGACGTGTGTTTTTTTGGAAATAAATGTATTTAAATATTCGACATGCTTTTTCCAAGTGAAAACATCATAATTTTGCTGGCTTATAAGTCGCTCTTTGTACCAGTCGCTATCGAGCATTGCCTTACGAGAAAACAGACCGCGTATTTCTGTAGAGTTGATGGTTTTGTCTTCATAATGACCATGAACCATAATGTGAAGAAGCGCTTTTAGGGGAGGGCAGGCTTGCTCAATCGAACCATCGAAAAAATAGTTTTCAGCAGCCATCTTGTGAGCAGCTTCAATAGTATCCATGCCTTCAACAAAGGTATCGATGCTCTGTAATTCTGGTTTAAGCATGGCTTCACTAAAGACTGTTTCTGGATTGTTAAACACTCGGCCAAAAAAAGTGCGGACAAACTTTGCAGTTATACGATAGCCTAAAAGGCTAGCTTTTACAGTTTTACCATTGTGCTCAAAATCCTTGCATGCTTCAAGATGTCCGTTTTTTAACATCCATTGAGGATCGCTCTCTTCTGGCTTAATCCGACACCATATTTCGGGAACTAATAGGCTAATATCGTGATCCACGCGGTAGTTAGGACCTACGCATCCTGCTGCAGTTATGAATGCGGGTTGCTCAGTAGCAAGGTAAGAAACAAGTGCATTATTTAAGTCGTAAATGGGCAATAGCGCATTGAACGGTCCTTTAGTGAGTGCTCCCTCAGAGCCTGCTCCTGTGGTGGAGGGAGACTTTCCAGTTATGGATGCTATGTACTCCATAAAAAGCTCTGGTAGTTCCATATGATGGATCGGATTGAAAGTGCACAGTGGTTTTACTCCATTAGCAGGGTCTGCAGGATTGTTTCTTCGACCAGGAAGAATAGAGGTTACTGGTCGAAGAAGTGCGGAATCACTATCTTGCCTACGGTAAAGGCGAGAACTGATATCCGCTAAATAAAGCGCACGTTTATCTTTCAAATCGGGACGTACTTGTAAGTAGCGCGGATTCTTCGTTGGCTTTCCTTCTACCATGCGTGGATATGCAGGAGTCGAGAAATATGCGCTTTTAGGGTGCTGAACAAAGTTAGTTATGAGATTCTGCACAGGATTTGTATATTGCCCAAATCGTATAGTATCTTCAATTTCGTTTTTACCGTGCTCTGAATTCAGTGGTTCGTAATTACTTAAAAAGCTTCCTTCAGAACTAAGATCATCTTCAGCTTGTTTGTCGTAGCCACGAATAATAGCATCATCTGGACGTTGAAAGAATCGGTATTCACAATTATGGACAAATTTAGCAGAGGGGAAGTTCCAACCAACTGGTAAGTTCTTAATTTGCTGACTCGGAGCAACAGTAGAAGCGGTTATATCATCCTCTAGCGATATTTTACTAGCGGGTGTAAAATCCTTACGAAGTCCAAAGGTACGCCATGACCCATCTTCGGTGTAACCGACTCGTAAATAATGAGTGAGCATTGTATTTCCTCTGTAACGAAGTACTTTGCCAAATTCACCATTGATTAAATCGACATTGAAGCGATTACGCCATTGATCTCCCCAATCTTCTTTGTAGTAGCGCTTTATGATTAAAACTAACTCTTTTACGTGATAAGGAATAGATTGTATCCATTGATTGTAGTCGTCACTAAAATCCACTTTGGAGGGGGTAAGTAGTTTAATTACCGATCCTAAGGAACGCTTTTTATCAAGAAGCGGACGAGATTTGTCACGGCGCATTTTTGGGTCTCTGAAACGTTGCCCAAAGTCTTTTTGTATAATTTTTTCAGCTAAGTTAAAATCTTTTTCAAAATCATTTACAAACACAGGACCAGTTATAATTGCATCTGTGATTGGTTTCGAAATTTCGGATTTCCCTCCTCCAGATACAGTACTTGGTTTATGGCAAACACGGCTTTCTGCTGTATATCCTACAAGGCGCCAGCGACGTCCTAAGGCTGGCTGTATCATCTGCACTTTATATCCAGAGGGTAGTATGTAAGTAATATTGGGCAGGAGCTTTATGCCTTGCTCTTTTCCTTCAATTAACCAGCTGATTTTTTGTGTATTCAATTCAAAGTGTGCATCCTCAGGGACGTAAAAAATATCTTTGTATTTTTTATCTATGGCGTAACCTTCTGGCATGAGATTAATCCGGTCAATGTAGCGTGCGACTACACCTTCAAACTTCTGATCAACAATTGGATAGTAACGACTAAGCTCAAAGTCTTCTCCTAGATCATAACCAGTAAATGCTAGAGTACCACCGGCGTGTTCTTCCTCGGCTAAGCCAATTAAATTGGCGGTGAAGCCTATCTGTGTTTTCACCTCTTTTTTACAATAACCAAAGTAATTATCTGCGATCGCTGTCACGACTCTTCCAGTGGTATCACGACAAGTAATTTTAAATGCTCCACCATCGTTGTAAAGCTCTTCTTCTTTTTTCCAACACATACCATCTCGCTTTTGTCGGTCTGTAGCATCGGATATATGAGGTAACCCCAGCTCTTTTTTAGTCGTTCCTATAAGATGAGGAGCCAAGATTACACATCCTGACGTTCCAGTCCAGTGTGCTGGATCGAGAGCTGCGTCGTTATCTGCTATAAAAGGATCCCCACCATTACCAAAAATTGATTCCACAAAATCGAGATTGCTGACCATATTACCAGGCACAAAGAATCGTACTTCCATAGTTTTTTCTGTACTGAATCCCGCTACTTCTGGAACAACAACAGGCCTTAATAATAGAGATACCCATGACTTAGCTGGTACGTCTTGGTTAGATAGAAAGGGTAATGTTTTCAATTCTTCAGGAGCTTGACAAAGGGCTTTTTTAATAAGGCGTGCTGCAGCAATTAGTGGAACCGCTTTTTTGTCATTAGGTATAGGTAGTCCACCTTCGGCTACATGGAAGACTCCCTTAGTGGTACGACGATCACTTTTTGGGTTGTGTAGTACTCCTTGTTCAATGCGATAAGAATCAATAATATCAGAAGTAAAATAATCTTCTTTTGCTGGTAGTGATAGAGTTCGCGCTAAACCGTGGCGATCAAGGACTAAGGTATTGCATGGTAGTTGAGGTACTTCCTCATCAATAAGTTTTTTGAAGTAATTACTAATGAAATCCTGAATTCGTTGATCACATGGCGGTAAATAATCCGATAGGATGCGAGATTTTTCCTGATAGCTGGCAAGCAGTGATTTGCTTAATTCATAAAATTCTGACTCATCTAAAGTACCGTAAACAGGCTGTCCTATTGAAGTCAGTTTTAGATTCACATAATCTATCAGCGCATTTTCGTCATATACTGAGTCTGCCGTCTCTGGATGCAGGCTGAGTTGAGTTTTGAAGTCCATAATTAGTATCTTAAATTTTATTTTGTATGCAAGAAGTCTGCCTGTTGTTTAAAAACTTAAAAATAATCATAATGTGAAAATTTAAAGTATATGCTAACAGTGCTTGGTTAATTTTGAAATAATAGGCATTTTAATTATTAGAACCATTTATTTAGTCTAAGACTGTATTCAACTTTTGTACTCCATAAATAAATTTTATAATTAGATTAGTAAATATACAATTGCCAAAGCTTTATTAGACTTCGTTTTGTTTTGTATATTTAACAAGTTTGATATGCTTCAAAGTTTTAAAAATATAGCCACTGTTAGCAGTACGACTCTGGGATCTAGATTACTTGGATTAGTTCGTGATGCTATGATTTTCGCCGCTTTAGGTACGAGCATTTGGAGCTCGGCTTTCATCGTGGCATTTACATTGCCCAATTTATTTCGACGACTTTTTGGTGAAGGGGCTTTAAATAGCGCGCTTGTACCAACTTTCAGTGATGTGCTTGGGCGTGATGGACGTACCAAAGCTCTAGGATTTTTCAATCAAGTCTTTCTTCGTGCACTCACCGTTTTGCTTATCATATTAGTGATAGGTATTGTTTCATTGGGGTTAATAATAAAGCTCGGTAATTTGTCACAGCGATGGTTTCTAGGTGCGCAGTTAGCGATGGGCATGCTACCTTATATGCTTTTTATATGCCTTGCTGCTATTGTTTCAGTGGTTTTGAATATTTTTGGTCGTTTTGCAATTGCTGCACTCACCCCAGTTATCCTCAATGTAGCAATTATAGTGGCCTTGTACTTTGGTATGAGTCAAAATTCTACGCAAAGTGTTCTAGTATGGTGGATATGCGGTGGAGTTTTATGTGGTGGTATCTTGCAGTTTTTACTGCCTAGTTTGAATCTATTCAAGCTGGGATGGCGTCCGTCTTTGATTAGCAATCAACAATTTGATCAATCACTTCGTGAATTGTGGCAGCTTTTCTTACCAGGGCTTATAGGAGCTGCTATACTACAAATTAATATTTTAGTGAGTCGCTTGTTAGCTTTTTCGCTAAATGACACTGCTGCATCTGAACTTTATTTGGCTAGTCGACTAATGGAGTTACCATTAGGAGTTTTTACTATTTCGATAGTAACAGTATTCTTTCCGCTTATGGCTAAGTACTTAACATCCGGTGATCACATAGGCTTTGCACACTCATTTAATTCAGGTATGCGTCTTGTCTTGGCGATATCATTACCTGCAGGCATGGGACTGTTTATTTTAAGCGAGCCTATTATACGCGCACTTTTTCAGTGGGGGGCATTTGATTCATCTTCAGTTTTAAAAATTGTTCCCTTACTTGCAATCTATGGATTAGGACTACCATTTTACTCAGTTGCTACATATTCCACAAGAGGTCTGTACGCAGCCAAAAACATGTCATATCCAGTTAAAATTGCAGGTTTGTGTTTAGTGCTAAACGCTTTGCTAGGTATTTTTCTAATGCAGTTTTTGGCGGAGCGCGGTCTTGCATTTGCAAATGTGCTGGCTGCCGTGGCACAGGCGCTACTTCTTTGGATCGCCTTGTCTAAAAGCCATGCGCTAATTAATATCAAACACATATGGAATGCTTTAAAGAAGGTTTTATTTGCTAGCTTAGTGATGGGGGGCACTTGTTATGTAAGTTTATTCATTATTGCCTCGCTAGGTATGAGTCCAAAGTCGGAAGCCTACTTCGTTGTAGCTTTTCTTATTCCAACCGCTACTGTGGTTTATTGTTCTCTATTGTATTTTTTAGACTTTGAAGAGCTTAGTAATTTTCGCAAAATTCTTAATCACCGATAGATCATATCAATTATAACCGCTCAAAAAGTTATGAGCGATGTTCTTATGCAAACTTATTGAACGCACTAGAGTATGTTCAAATATGCTAGAGTCACCACTTCGAATAACCCAATCAAAGTGTAACTTTGCAGTTTTCAAAGTCCCAGATATTTTGTGTTTTAATCCTATGTAAGTATGCGCTTCGGTTTCTTCAGACAGTGAAGTGACATAACTTATCATTTCAGCAGCATCAATTTTTCCGGCTAAATAGGCAACAACGGGCTGCGGCCAATTTTTATCGCGATTATTGGACAATGCATAAGCAAGTGTGCGATCCGCATTGAGTTTTTCGGAACTTTCTAAATATGCAAAATATGCTATTATAAGTGGGTATAGACTATGATCACCTGCTTTGTTATATTGCAGAAGAGCCATTCTAGCAGATTTAGCGGCTAAAGCGTACTCTCCTCTACACATACGGGTCCATGCTATTGACTCATGGAAGATCCCACTTGGATTTTGCTCTGCAGCTCTTTTGAATGAGCCCAAAGCAGAGTCAAAATTATTTAGATTATATGCTGCAAGTCCGCGACCATTCCAAGCGAATGCATTATTTGGCTTTATCTTTGTGATTTTATCATAAGCGATTAGTGCTGCCGCGTACTCTTGCCGCCGTGTATAGACTATGGCTTGTCCTAAAAGAGCTTCAATATTAGAGGCATCTTTTTCTAAAACTTCCTTAAAAGTATTTATAGCTTTTGTATAATCTCCACTTTCTAGTTGTTCATAGCCAGCCCTTGCTAAGCCATTTAGATCTGTTTTCGCAGATAATTGCAATGTACTGCAAAAAATACTAAGTATTAAGTAAGTGATCTTATTACACATGTTTCTCATACTAGTTAGGCATATTATTTGATCTTTATTATTATAAATGGAGATCATAGTAGTATAGCAATATTGATGATAAATTATTTTATTTTTAATATTAGTTAATCTGACCTTGCTTGATGGTTGAAAGTCTGTGTCTAGACTGCATGTGTTATTAGATGCTCATTATTAGTCAGGAATTACCACCGATCGGTACGAATGCTATCGCGCTTATTGATTCTACGCGCGGTGAGTGTATCATGATTGATGCACCACAAGAGGCTTATAATTGGGCAAAAAAAATAGCATATGACCATGATTGTGATATAGTTGCATTGATTATTACTCATGGTCACTGGGACCACATAATTGATGCACATAAATTTTCAATGGCAGGAATTCAAATATTTGGCCATAGGGACGATAGTCAATTGTTTGCAGATCCGACAATAATGATCAACTATGCCTTGCCTGATTTGGAGTTACTACCTGTAAAAATTAATCGCTGGATGGAGCATGGTGAGCAGCTAGATATCTTAGGAGTTCAAATGGAAATTCGTCATGTTCCGGGCCATTGTCCTGGAAATATTCTCGTATACGTACCTTCTCAGCAAGCCGCAATCGTTGGAGATGTTATTTTTTCAGGTAGTGTAGGGCGCTATGATTTGCCTGGCGGTAATTTTGAGGTTTTGCAGCGTTCGATTCGTAGCGAAGTCTACTCTTTGCCAGATTCGACTATACTTTATCCAGGTCACGGAGCGACAACCACGGTTGGTTATGAAAAAGTTAGCAATCCATTTGTGCGAGTATGAGTCAATTAATGTCTAAAGAGGAGCGCTTTCAGGCACGCGCGATTAAGATAGCACAACTAGCTTGGGGTAAAACCCATCCAAACCCCATGGTAGGTGCGCTGATTGTTGAAGCAGGTCAAATTGTTGCAGAAGGATGGCATCAAGGGGCAGGTTTGGATCATGCAGAAGTTCATGCACTTAAAAGTCTAGGCAGACGTCCGCTTCCAGGTGCAACTCTTTATGTTACGCTAGAACCTTGTTGTACCCATGGCCGTACAGGTGCTTGCACTAAGGCTATCTTTGAAAGCGGTATCCGAAAGGTAATTGTTGGCGCTACGGATCCTAATCCAGCGCATTCAGGTGCTGGCATTGAATTGTTAAGAAATGCAGGAGTTGAAGTTATTGAAGGAGTATTAGCTCAAGCTTGCACCGATCTAAACCTTATTTTTAATCATTGGATTGTCAAAAAAAGACCTCTGATTGCAGCTAAAATTGCAACTACCTTAGAGGGTAAATTTACTATTCCTAATAGTGATTCAAAGTGGATTACTGGAGAAGAAGCTCGTAGAGATGTGTCGCACTGGCGTCGATATTTTCCTGCTATTGCAGTTTCATCAAATACTATACTTTCTGATAACTCTCGACTGACCAGTCGCCAGAATGCAGATATTTGGTGTGGCAGACGCTTTGTTTTCGATCGAAAATTACATACTCTGAATCAGGTGGATTCTTTACAAATTTTTACTGATTCTTTTGCAGATCAAACTACAGTAGTCTGTGACGAGGCCGCACCCACCGCTTCACAAGCATTGCTTGAAGATTCTGGGGCAACGATTTGGAGGTTTCCGTTAGTCGATGGACATTTAGATTTTTCTGCCTTTTGTCAGCGCTGTTATTCAGAAGAAATTTGTGGAGTTTACATTGAGCCAGGGCCTACTCTTTTTAATGCTTTGATTCAGCAGCGCAAGGTCGATTACTTATTCCATTACATAGCACAAAAGTATCTGTGCAATGATCACGAAGAGGATCATTTGAATCTTGGCTTCCTTAAAGGCTCTAATAATTTAGAAGTTACAAATGAACTGCGGAACATGCAACACGCGCGCTTCGGAGATGACCTATTAGCGCGTGGTCATTTGTAATGATGCGAGTAAAAAATGTATTACAATTTTTTTATATTTTATGCGGTTAATCGTTGCTTCAAGTAATATTCATAAAGTTAAGGAGTTTGCTGCCTTATTTCAAGATGACCTGCCTTTTGAGGTATGCTCAGCAAGCATTTGTGGTGGAATGCCGCTAGTAAAAGAAGATGGAGAGACTTTTATTGATAATGCACAAAAAAAAGCCTTGGCTTTGAGGCAAGTTGCTCCCTCCGACGCATGGATTCTATCAGATGATTCAGGTCTACTAGTCGATGCTCTTGATGGCGCGCCAGGAATTTACTCAGCTCGTTATGCTGGGGACCAAGCTAGTGATGAGCAGAACGTAGATAAACTATTGGAAGTGCTTGAATCGGTGCCGGTGCATCAGCGCACAGCACGCTTTAAGTGCGTACTATGTTTAATAGATCCAGATGGTTGCATTATGCATTTTACAGGAGATTGCGAAGGACACATTGCAAAGTTTGCTGCTGCAGGTACAGGTTTTGGCTATGACCCAGTTTTTATTCCAAATGGTTATGCGCATAGTTTTGCTGAACTTGGTGATGCGATTAAAAGTGAACTCAGTCACCGCGCATTAGCGGTTCGCTCTATGTGCCAAGAGTTACAAGCATTTGACTTACCATCTGCTTAAGAAGGATCTACCCACTTGCCGTTTTTTTTGATTAGCTCTATTAAGTGATTGAGGGCTTCGCTTTCGTGTACGTTGTACTCAACACATTCTTTACCAACATAGAGATTTATTTTGTTAGGTGCTCCGCCAACATATCCGAAATCTGCATCTGCCATCTCGCCGGGACCGTTGACGATACAACCCATGATTGCTATTGTAACTCCTTTGAGATGATCGGTTCGAGCACGAATGGTCTGCGTAACACTTTGTAGATCAAAGAGTGTACGTCCACAGCTAGGGCAGGCAACAAATTCGGTTTTTGAGATACGCGACCGTGCGCCCTGCAGAATATTATAAGCAAGGGCAGTACCTTTTTCTAGAACTGGCTCTGTCTCAATGCTTATAATGTCACCTATTCCATCGCAGAGTAGGGCACCACTAAATATACTCGATTCTATGAGGCGATCGCCAAAGAAGTCCTGCGCCGATAGCGTGTTCTCTTTAGTATTACGTATCCAAATGGGTACATCAGGTAGGAAATTATTGGCCGCATCGCTAAGCTCTCGATAATGCCCAAGAGGATGTGAAATTCCTTCTGATTGTTGGCTGCTTATGATTAAGCGATCACTGCCCATTACTCGTAATTGTTCACCTACTTCAGATCTTAGAGCATCAGCACTACAGTCAATTGCTAAATTAAACCCTTTAAGGCGGCAAAAATTTAGCAGATCAGTCGCGTAGAAAGCATCTTCTGCGTTAATTTTTTGCAGTATAATTATGCCTGCTTGACCCTCTGGCCATGAAAACTGCTCAAGGTCGCTCAAGTCAATATTGGTGCCTATTTCCAAGACAAAGAATTGTACCACACTGTGAAGGGCTTCCTGTAATCCGATAAATGCAACTAGATCTTCAGAGCTTTCAACGTTCACTTGCAATCCTTCCAAAGGACTATCTTTTAATTGTGTCTGTGTACGACAAACAGCTTGTATGATTTTAGCTGAGTTGGAGAGCGGTTCAAGTGATTTGACGATGATTGCGGGGGCTAATTTTCCACCAATTTGTGATTTAGGTCCTAAGTTATGCACTCGTGTAGTTCGGCGGTTAAAATGATAGGGGTCTATACTGTCATGCGTTATTGAATTACGGATACTTGTTGATTGTTTCCACAAGTACATAGCCTTTTTAGCCAGGTCACGTGCCACTGGAATCTCATGAATTGGATCCTCGGTTAGTGAGACCCGTAAGGTGTCACCAAGTCCATCATTGAGCAGTGCACCTATTCCAATAGCACTTTTAATACGGGCATCTTCACCATCTCCTGCTTCGGTAACACCAAGATGCAAGGGGTAGTGCATGTCTTCTTTTTGCATACGAGCCACAGCGAGGCGATATGCTTCAATCATAACCTTTGGGTTACTTGATTTCATTGATAGGCAGATATCATAATAGCTATGACTTTCTGCAATTCGGATAAATTCCAGTGCACTTTCTACCATGCCTAGTGGAGTATCACCGTACCGGTTCATTATACGATCGGATAGAGACCCATGATTGGTACCAATTCGCATGGCACGGCCAAGTTCTTTGCATCGTTTAATAATCGGTGAAACTGATTCGTAAAGTCGATCGAGTTCCTCACTGTATTCCTGTTCGCTATACTCGCTAACTACAAATTTCTTTTTATCTGCATAGTTACCAGGATTGATACGAACTTTTTCTACGTGTTTTGCTGCCTCCATAGCTGCAGATGGGAGAAAGTGAATATCTGCTACTAAAGGCACGTCACACTTTGCTGCGCGTAGGTTTTTTGAAATTTCTGCAAGCGCTACAGCCGCTTTTTTATTTGGTGCAGTGATTCTCACAATCTCGCATCCTGCCTCGACAAGAGCTAGCGTCTGTCGCACTGTAGCATCAATGTTTTGAGTGTTAGTCGTTGCCATCGATTGCACTCGCAGTGGATTGTCTCCTCCGATCGCTATAGAGCCGACATTGACAACTGAACTCACACGTCGAATAGCCTGAAAGCGTGATTTGCAATAATTCAGTGGTGCTGAATCTGTAAATGACATAACTAGAATAAATGACTACTCTTAAGGAACAATTCTTTCGGAAGAAGGAGCAACTGACTCTTTAACTACAACGTCATCATTTATTAAACCCGTGCTACGACCGACTCGTCCGATATCAAAAAAGCTAACATAAGCGACAAATCCGAGAAGCAATATTACAAATGCAAATTGAGTGCTTTCCATTAGCTTTCTTGGTAATGGTCTACCTATTATTTTAGAAAGACTTGCAAAAAGCATATGTCCCCCGTCAAGTACAGGAATGGGTAATAAATTAAAAAGTGCTAGATTAACATTTATGAGCGCGAGAAACCAAATTAGATCGACCCACCCATAACGAGCCATAGTGCTCAAACCATGTACAATTCCTACTGGTCCGCTCATGTTGCGAACCTTAACGTCTGATCCTCTATGAATTAAGGCAAACAAGGTACGACGCATAGTATTAGCAAATTGAAGTATTTGTTCCGTTGGAGTATAATGTACTCGTTCGGTCTTGAAAGGATAGTCATAAGCAAATCCGAAACGTGGTGATTGCTCTCCTATCTTTAATCGAGGCTTAACCGGAATAACAATTGTATCTCCGTCTCGATCTACTTTTATTTGAATGATGCGATGGCCATGATTGGCTAAATATGTAGATAAAAAACCACTAGAAATAACTGCTTGGCCATCGAGTTCTTTAATTCGATCACCTGCTTTTAGGCCTGCTGCAATAGCTGGCATTTCTGGTTCTAAATGCACGATGATTGGCGCCGCATTGCTGTCAGAAATTGGATAAATACCAATATGTCGTATCGCTTCAGTAGAAACTGTTTGTGGATAAACTGTTAAAAACAATTTTTGTTTATTACGAAGTATTCCTAATTCTACTATTGGTCGACCCTCTTTGGTACGCCCAGTACTGGTCATTAATGCATTTTGATACTGCATCCAACTATTTATTGCTTGCCCATCAATGCTTACAATTTTATCGCCTTTTAGGATGCCTGCGACCAAGGCAGGGCCTGCTACTGTTTGGTTAGAGCTGTTAACTACAGTCTCGGCAATATAGCCAACCTCTGTAGTCTTTATGATTTCTCTTCCAACTCCCCATAAAATTAGTGATAATAATAATGCGAAAATTAAGTTACATACCGCTCCCATGACTGCTACAATCATTTTGTCAGTATAGGATATGGGAGGCATTTCGCAGTTTTCTTTTTCTTCTTCTTTGCCCTCAAGGCGCCCCATATCTGCTAGTTGTGGTAAAGAAACGTAACCTCCAAGCGGTAAGAGTGATATTCGAAAATCGGTTCCATATTTATGCCATCCAAATAGTCTTGGTCCAAAACCGATAGAAAATTTATCTGCAATAAGCCCTCGCTTTTTAGCAGCTAGAAAATGACCAAGTTCATGAATAAAAATTGAGAATCCCAAGCAAAATAGTGCGATGGCAACAAACCATAAATTAGTTAAAAAAGTCATAGCAATGAATTTTAGTTGTGTACTTATTTATACAGAATGAGCTTTATAAGCTGTAGCTAGTTTTCTAGTGTAAGCGTCCACTTGAATGAGTGCTTCCACACTAGTAGCTTCAGAGTTATTGTCGTTACTAAGGCACCATTCAATTATGCGAGGAATATCTAAATAATTAATTGAGCCAATCAAGAATCTTTCGACTGCTATTTCATTGGCAGCATTATATATTGCCAGAGCATTACCACCGTTATTTAATGATTCGTAAGCTAATTTGAGACATGGGTAACGGGCTAAATCTGGAGCTTTGAAATTCCATTGCATTGATTGCTTAAAGTCTAATGTTGGTTCCACACTGGCAGATCGATGCGGATAAAGTAGGCAGTGTTGAATAGCAAAAGTCATGGATGGTGGAGTAAATTGGCCCAATATAGAGCCGTCAATAAACTGTACAAATGAGTGTGCTACACTCTGCGGGTGAAGGACTACTTCCAAACGTGATGGCTCCAAGTTAAATAACCAGTGAGCTTCAAATAACTCCAGCCCTTTGTTTGCCATTGTAGCAGAGTCGACTGTAATTTTTTGTCCCATCGACCAATTAGGATGTTTAGTCGCATCAGCAGGAGTAACAGAGTCAAGTTTTTGTATGGGAGTATCTCGAAATTGTCCTCCTGATGCAGTAAGGATTAGTTTTTCAACATCCTTATTAGAATGGCCTTCCAAGCATTGGAAGATTGCGTTGTGTTCACTGTCAGTAGGTAATAGTAGTGAACCACTGCGTTTGGCAGCATCGATTATGAAGCTACCACCGAGTACTAGTAATTCTTTATTTGCAAGCGCGATTTCTTTACCCATTTCTATAGCGGCTAAAGCAGGCTTTAGGCCGCAAGCACCAACCACTCCAAGCACTATAATATCAGCAGCTACAAGAGTTGAAATTTCTACAAGTGCATCGCTTCCGCCTAACAATTGCGTTTCGCTAGGAAAGAGTCCCTCTAGTTTTGCTCTTTTGTAGGTTTTTGCGTCAGTGAGTGAAGCATAAGGTACTTTAAATTCCTGACATATAGCTGCTAGCATCCGATCTTTTGAATGAGCGCTAACACCAATTAACTTTAATTTGCTTTTGTGTTTGCGAAGTACGCGTAAAGTATTGGTACCAATGGATCCAGTAGCCCCTAGTATTACGACATTTTTGCGAGCAAACTTTTTCATCTCTATGATCTAAAATAGAGTATATTTAAAAAGCAGATAAGCAAGTGGTGCAGTTAGAATAAGGCTATCAGATAAATCAAAAAATCCACCGATTCCAGGAATTATATTGCCAGAGTCCTTCACTCCAGCTTGGCGCTTAAATGCTGACTCGACTAAATCTGAAGCGATGGATGCAATAGCGATTGGAATCGCAATTAATATTGAAAGCCACCAACTGAAGCCATCTGGTAAGTGCGATTTAAATAAGCTTAGTAGCAAAAGCCCCACCATTATTGCGAAAAATATACCACCTGCGGCTCCTTCATAAGTTTTTTTCGGGCTTATAACTGACAGTGAAGTTTTGCCAATACGCATACCGACTATTAAGCCCCCGATGTCAGTGCTCTTTGCAACGAAGATAATCCAAATAGTTAAGAAAATTCCTGTAGCACTACTGTAATTACTTACTTCTGCCATACGCACTATTTTGATTAAGAAATGTAGCAAGTAGGGTACATAGATTAACCCAAATAAGGTTGGCATAAAGCTACGTAAACGCCCAGCTTGTAAGTCCATGCGAATAATTATTAAGGTTATTAATAAAAAAATTAGTAGAAATAGATCATTACCAGCGTTTAAGCCAGGTAAGTAGTAAGCACCAAAAGAAATCACGGATCCACCTACTAGACCAATGAATTTGATTGGGCGTAAGCCCATTTTCTCAAAGAGTTGGTATAGCTCTAACTGAGTGAATAAAGAGATTAGAGCGATCAGAAAAATACCTGCATGAACTCCAAGAAATAGAAGTGAGATACCAATGATTGACCATAGGGCAATGAAGCTAAAAATTCGCTGTCGCATAATTTCTTAATAAAGGTTCTTATCGTTCAAATATTATGTAATTTGCAACTAGTTTTCCCGTAACGGCGCTCTCGATCGTAGTAGTCTTTAATTGCTATTTTAAATTCAGCTTCACCAAAGTCTGGCCATAGAACAGAAGTGATATGTATTTCCGCATAAGCTGATTGTAATAGTAAGAAATTACTTAGACGCGACTCTCCAGATGTACGAATGATTAAGTCTGGATCAGGCATATCACCAGTATGAAGATAGCTCCGCAAGTCATTGTAATCAAAATCTTCTATGTTTAAATCCCCGATTTTTGCAGCTTTAGTTACTGCTCTTAGCGCATCAACAATTTCTGTACGAGAGCCGTAGTTGAGAGCTAATCCGAGAGTATGCTCTGTAAAATGAGCTGTTGCTTTTTCAGTTTTTTTTAGGCGTTTTTGTATATGTGGCGGCAATTCTTCGTAGCGTCCTATCACACGAAAACGTATTTCTCTTTTTAAGAGTTCTTTTAGTTGATCTGTTAGGAAATTGTCGAGCAAGTCCATTAGCGCATCAACTTCTTTTTTTGGGCGATTCCAGTTCTCGACACTGAAAGCGTAAAGGGTAATAAAAGGGATGTTATATTCCTTTGCTATCTTCAAGGTTCGTTTAACCGCTTCAGCTCCTCGGCGATGGCCCTCAATTCGTGGCAAATTACGCGCATAAGCCCATCTTCCATTACCATCCATAATTATTGCAACATGCTTAGGTGCTTTGCTTTTATCAGCTTGATTTTTTGGGGACTTCATTAACGCGTTGGATCATTAGTGATACGATTCTATAATTCTAATCATGTATAAACTCAACAACCTTTACAGTGTGCAAGGTAAGAGATCTGTTTAAAGCTTACTTAAAGAGTTTGTAGTTTTTTGGTCTTTGGGGACTTAGATTTGGTAATCTGGACTTCCACTAGCTTCGTGCAAGCCGCACTCTCGCTTAAGACCACCAAATCGAGTATCTTCAGGATTCATTCCATCTCTTAGTTTACTTGTGCTGTGCCAGTCTCCAACCGACACATAACCTTCTTCCCACAACGGATGGTAGGGTAAAGCATTTTTCGATAAGTAATTATATACTTCACGATCACTCCAATCAAAAATAGGGTAAATCTTATAGGTTTTTTGTTGTTTTTCTGATGCTTTAAGTTCACTACGACTAGTGGACTGATCTTGGCGAAGACCAGATAGCCATGCACGGGCACCTAGTTCTCTTATTGCGCGATTCATTGGCTCTATTTTATTAATTTTGTTATATTGTTCGAGGCCTTGTAGGCCTGATTCCCATAATTTTCCGTAAAGTGCTTCTTGTTGAGCAGCAGTTTGAAGTGGTCTGTAGGTTTTCAAGTTTAACTCTAAGCGCTCAGTTAATAATTGCGCAAAGCGGTAAGTCTCTGGAAATAGATAGCCAGTATCAATAAATACTACTGGAATATTTGGAATCTGGCTAGAAACTAAATGAAGCATAACTGCGCTCTGTATGCCGAAGCTTGTACTAAGCACTAATTGCCCTCTAAAAGCTTTGAAGGCATAGTTGACTCGATCGACTGCTGAGACCGATTCTAAATTGCCTAATTTAGCTAGGACAGAAGAAGATGTATCATCTGAAAGCATGTGTGAATTTTTGGTTCTTGACCTAAAAAGTCAAGAAATCTGCTTGATTTGAATTTTTGCCTCTTCTAATGAGCTTGTAGCTCAATAATCTGCCATTCTAGTCCTCTTTTATTAAGTTCTTCCATGAACGGATTGGGATCATATTGCTCCATATTCCATACACCTGGTTGCTTCCATAAGCCCTGTAGGATCATTTTTGCACCAATCATAGCTGGCACTCCAGTGGTATAGCTAATTGCTTGACTAGAAACTTCCTCATAGCAGGTCTGATGATCGCAAATGTTATAAATGAAGATACGTTTTTTTACGCCATTTTTTGTTCCTTCTATATCGCATCCAATACAAGTTTTACCTTTGGTCCTAGATCCAAGGCTTGCTGGGTCTGGCAGAACCGCTTTGAGGAATTCAATTGGTCGGATTTGTTGCCCTTTAAAATCGACTGCATCAATCGAAGTCATCCCAATTTCTTTAAGGACTTTTAAGTATTTTAGATAGTTCTCTGAAAATGTCATCCAGAAACGAATTCGCTTTAAATCTTTAATGTTTTTACTTAGCGACTCGAGTTCTTCGTGATAGAGTAAGTAAGTATCCATTTTGCCAAGGATAGGGAAGTCATAGACTCGATGCTGGCTCATCGGCTCCACTTCTTCCCATTTACCAGAATCCCAATAACGTCCCTTTTGAGTAATTTCTCGTATGTTAATTTCTGGGTTGAAGTTTGTGGCAAAGGGATATCCATGATCTCCAGCGTTAGCGTCGAGTATATCAATAGTCCGAATTGTATCAAAAAGATATTTTTGTGCATATGCACAAAAAACATTTGTTACTCCTGGATCAAATCCTGATCCTAGTAATGCAGTGACACCTGCTTTTTTGAATCTCTCTTGATAAGCCCATTGCCATTTGTACTCAAACTTGGCTTCATTTACGGGCTCGTAGTTAGCAGTATCTACATAGTGCACTCTAGCAGCCAAGCATGCATCCATTAGAGCTAAATCCTGATAGGGAAGTGCTACATTAATTAGTAGCGCTGGCTGCTCAATTTTTAAAAAAAGTGTGGTTGTTTTTACATCGTCTGCATTAAGTTCTGCGATTCTTATTTTACGTCCATGTTTCTTTGCTATGTCTGCTGCAATTGCTTCGCACTTCGATAGCGTTCTTGAAGCGAGTATAATCTCTGAAAATACTTCTGGTAGCTTAGCGCACTTGTGTGCGGTAACGTTGCCGACACCACCAGCGCCGATGATGACTATTTTGGACATAAATAACTATAAGTCTTAGCTATATTATGGTATCAAGCATTATTGCAATATCCTACATAATTTTAGATCCATAAAATGAAAACGTCTTAGAATTAGAGTTTATTGTACTAATTTAGTAGGCGTCGTTCGTTTGACAGCAGTTTTGTTTCGTTTATTTTTTAAAAATGACTTTAAGTAGTGAATTAATTTTAACTCGTGATACGACTGCCACAATTATACCTGCAGGCGAAGAACAAGTTCTTAAAGCTGGTACGAGTGTAGTTATTTCCCAAGCGCTGGGAGGAACCGTTACGATCCGCACTGATTGCGGTTTATTTCGCTTAGCTGCTAAAGATTGGGATGCTTTAGGAGAATCTGCTGCCATTGCCCTTAATGATAATATCAAAAATGATGAAGCATTAAAAGAGAGTTCAGCACCCTTTAGTGAGGCTTCTGTTTGGGATGCAATGAAGCAGTGCTATGATCCCGAAATACCTGTGAACATTGTAGATTTAGGGCTCATATATGATTTGCTTCTTTCTAGCCCTAATTCCGAAGGTAAGTACAAAGCCAATATAAAAATGACTTTGACTGCCCAAGGATGTGGTATGGGGCCGGTTATCGCCGATGATGCGCGCCAGCGCATTGAGGCTTTAGATGCTATTGAATCAGCCCAAGTGGATATCATATGGGATCCTCCGTGGACTCCTCATATGATTTCCGCGGAAGGACGCTTGAGGCTTGGTCTCGATTAGTAGAATTGATAATTTGGCCATTAATCTGGCATTCACGCATTTCTCCATAGAAACTACCTACCTTAACTTGACTTTCAATTCTTAGAGGAATTGAGGGGATGTGGTTACTAAACCATATTTCAATACTAGAATGTGGGTTCTTTTCAAATACTCCTCTCAGTTCTTTAGTCGATACTTCCACACAATGCGCATCGAAAGTACCAGACTTTAGATAAAGTAGCTTCTGATCTTTTAGCCAAGCGTCGATCTGAACTAATTTCTTACCATCTGTTACGAATTGGCTAAAGGTAGTATTATTGGCGAATTCGTGACGCGATAGAGCCGTTATTAGTGCTAAAGGGTCTAAAGTTTTAGAGGTTATAGGTATAGCTTTTTGAGATATATCTATCTCTAAGTATCTACAGGTGTTTTTCTCTAAGTCAAAGTTGACTTCAACATCGCGTCTAGTTTTACCCTCTCGCTGCTTTTTCTTATAATATACGGATCGATTGCATGCAGTATCTATCCATGATTCAACATGATCACGTACCTTAAAAACTGTATCTGCTATCCCCCAAGTACGCACAGTCAGATCTACTTTCAAAATATCGTCCTGGTTTTTCCAAGAAACATTTCTAAATTGTAGTTTTGCCTCACCAACCTTTATTAAACTCCAGTAGAGATCGTAGGTGAAATAATCCCCTGACTGAAAGTAGACTGCACGATAATTAGCAGTAGCATTTGTTTGTAGCATGCTAAAAATAGGAATTAAAATTACTATCCATTTAAAGACGGTGCGTTTCATGCTATTAACAACTAATTGTTTCTAAAATACTTCTTATAATAAGACTAAATTTCCACTTCGAAGAATTATTTACACTAACTTGCATAGCGATCACATTAAATAATATCTTAAAATTTTCATATTTCTAATGAGCCAATTACCTATAAAGACAACTTACGAGAAAGCTTTAGCAGTAAATCTCGATCTTGGAATCTATGGAGTTTTCGCAGAAATCGGTGCAGGTCAAGAGACTGCCAATTGGTTTTTTCGCGTTTCTGGTAGTGCAGGCACAGTTGCGAAAACTATTTCAGCTTATGATATGGTAATGAGTGATGCATTGTATGGTAAAGCAAAGCGATATGTTTCTCAAGAGCGTCTTCACGCTATGCTTGAATATGAATATGATCTCTTAGAGCAGCGCTTAGGATCGGAGCGCGGCGAAAAATCAACTTTCTTCACATTTTGTAATACTGTGCGTGCTCGTGGATACAATGATACTGAAGAATGCCATGGATGGATAGGGGTACGATTTCAGCTTAAACCTAAATCTAAACCAGTAGAGATCGTGATACATGCTAGGCTTTTAGATGAGACGAACCCAGATCAAATGGATGTGTTAGGTAAATTAGGCGTAAACTTAATATATGCTGCTTTTAATTACAGGAATAATTTGGAACAATTTGTTTCATCTCTAGCAGATGACTTAGCACCAGATAGAATGGAAGTAGATGTATTGCGTTTTAGCGGTGCAGACTTTCTTTATGTTGATAACCGTCTGTGCGCTTTGCAGTTAGTTCAGAGCGGTTTGACTAGCGCTGCGATGTTTAATAAAGATGGCGAAGTTGTACAACCTGCAGATGCGCTGCACAGTCGTTCAATTTTGCTCCTAAGAGGTAGTTTTAATCCAGTTATGCGCCTTCACTTGGACATGCTAAAGCAAGCGCATACAGTATTTTCTAAGGTAACGAAGCTATCAGAGCAATCCGATTCTATTGAGCTATGCGAAATTAGTACAAATAATCTCTTAAGAGATGGAACGCTTGATCATGAAGACTTTCTTGATCGAGTTGATGCCTTACAGGCACTCGGCAAGACAGTCTTAATTTCTAGCAATGCTGAATTTCATCGTATCGCTACGTACTTAAGTCGTTATACTGCCGAGCCAATAGCTATAATTCTTAGTATTGGTCTTTTAAATGAGCTATTCAAAGCAAAGTGGTCGATTAATTTGCCGGGTGGAATACTAGAGTCATTTGGTCGATTATTTAAAAACCGCGTTCAGTTATATGTCTATCCTTGGCATAATACTAAAAGTATGGAGTTGGTAACTGCAGAAAATTTTAAAGCTCCTAAGAATTGGCAGAATTTTTACCAACACTTATTACAGAATCGTCGAATCCTACCAATAGGCGTTGGCGATCCAATGCTGCTTGCTAGGACAGGTCGTAATGTCCTTCATTCTATACAGAGCGGTGAGGGAGATTGGGAAAACTGGGTTCCGAAAGAAGCACGCCCGATGATTCAACGCCGTCAAAAGAGTAACGCTTAGGTATAATTATTTAATGGATTCGTCTTATTTAGGGCTTATCGGGGACAATATTTATGCCTATTTCTAGCAACCCAATTGTAAATTGAGTCGCGAAAAGAACGAGGAAGTGTTAGAGCTAAACGAGCTGGTATTCTACAAATTGATTTTGTATCTACAAGCGCTTGAAGGATTGCATCCGAACGTACAAGCAAGGGTTTTTCTTCTCGGAAGTATACTAGTGTGTCCAGTGCTTGCCTTATTTCTAAAGGCACATGTCTTACTGCTAAAGAACCTTGTAGAGTTTCAAATTGCAAAATAGATTTTTGGTCTACCTCCTTTAAAAATGCTACGGCTCGGTTGCAAAGTCCACATTCTCCGTCATAAAAAACAATAAGTAACATATATTCAATAAATGCATAGAATTAGTTCTTTGTCTAATTTGTTAACAAACATAGCTAATTTTCTTTTTAACAAGTAATCGCAGTTGCGCAGTAGTAGCGGGAGCCTAATGTATAAGTGTGGATTTTAGATTGATCAGTGATTACAAGCCGCAGGGTGATCAACCCAGTGCTATTAAGGCTCTTGTAGATTCAATTGAATCCGGTAATATTCATCAAACTTTACTTGGGGTTACCGGTTCAGGGAAGACTTTCTCGATGGCTAATGTGATTCAAAAATTACAGCGTCCTGCACTTATTATTTCTCATAATAAGACATTAGCAGCACAATTGTACTCTGAGTTTAAAGCATTTTTTCCTGAAAATGCTGTCGAGTATTTTGTCAGTTACTATGATTATTATCAACCAGAAGCTTACATTCCGCAAACAGATACCTACATCGAAAAAGACTCTTCAATAAATGAAGCAATTGAGCGTTTGCGAATAGCTGCATCCTCCTCACTGATTAGTCGTCGTGATGTAATAGTTATTGCTTCGGTCTCCTGTATTTATGGACTTGGTTCACCAGAGGATTTTAAAGCTATGATGTTGCCTTTAGAGCCAAAAATGGAAATGCCAAGAGATACTCTTTTAGAGCGACTAGTGGAAATACTTTATGATCGTAATGATATCGACTTCAAGTGTGGGACATTTCGCGTCAGAGGCGATGTCATTGATATTTTTCCAGCTTATATGGAAAGTGCGATTCGTGTCGAATTCTGGGGAGATCAGATTGATTCTATTGTTGAGTTAGACCCAGTGAGTGGTGAAACAGGTGCGCAAATAGCTCAGTTCCAATTATATCCTGCCACTCAGTATGCAACTTCCAAAGATAAAATTAAAAGCGCAGTGATAGAAATTCGTCGAGAATTGGAACAACAAGTTGCATGGTTTGAGTCGCAGGATAGGCTCATTGAGGCACAGAGGATTAAGATGCGTACAGAGTATGATATTGAGTTACTTCAAGAGATGGGGTTCTGCACCGGAATCGAAAATTACTCGCGTTACCTATCTGGACGTACAGCGGGGGATCGCCCTTTCTGTCTAATTGATTTTTTCCCTGATGATTTCTTACTATTTATTGATGAAAGTCATGCTACACTTCCTCAGATACGTGCAATGTATAATGGCGACCGTTCGCGCAAAGAAAAATTAGTAGATTTTGGCTTTCGCTTGCCTTCTGCATTAGATAATCGACCACAAAAATTTGAAGAATTTGAAAGAATTACTGGTCAAACAATTTATGTTTCTGCCACCCCTGCCGCGCATGAGTTAGAGGTTTCTAAAACGATTGCCGAGCAAGTTATTCGTCCTACTGGTTTAGTAGACCCAACAATGGAACTGCGTCCAATTAAGGGGCAGGTGGAAGATGTTATTGGAGAAGTTAGACTCGCGACAGATGCGGGAGAGCGCACTTTGATAACAACCTTAACAAAGCGTATGTCCGAGGACCTTACTGATTATTTAAGTGAGTCTGGATTGAATGTTGAATATCTTCACTCCGACATTGATGCAGTTGAAAGAGTCGAAATTTTGCGACGTTTACGCAAAGGGGATTTTGATGTCCTTGTCGGAGTAAATTTACTACGAGAAGGACTTGATTTACCAGAAGTTGCTTTAGTTGCTATTTTGGATGCAGATAAAGAGGGATTTTTGCGTAGTGCAACTAGCTTAATACAGACTGCAGGACGTGCTGCTCGTCATATTAAAGGTCGTGTAATATTATATGCAGATGCGCAAACAGATTCCATCAAAAGTACTTTAGAAATTACTCAAAAGCGCAGAGAAAAACAACTGGCTTACAATTTAGCTTTTGGAATAACTCCTAGGGGAGTCGAGCGTGGAATTGACGACAGCTTACAGCCACCAGGACAAAAAAAATCAGAAGAAGAATCAAAGGAAAGCATAGCTTTAGAAAACAGAGATTTAGCAGACGTTATTGCAGAACTAGAGCAAGAAATGCTAGATGCTGCTAGACAACTGGCTTTCGAAAAAGCAGCTATGATCCGAGATCAAATCAATTGCTTGGAAGGTGGGCATATTGATACTTCATCTGGTATCACAAAGAACAAGGTTATTCGAAAGAAGGGAAAGGGTATCTATAATGCTTCCGGTCTTCCCCGAAAAAGAAAGCGCTGAAGTTTTGATACACGCAAAGCTTCGATTTTAAGCCCGAACGATCTAGTGATTAGATTGGAAGATTATATCGCGATATTACATCAGTACAAGATTATCGCGATGAACCAAAACCTTATCTTTTAGAGGATTATTTTTTACTGCGAGGGAGTTTAATTCAACTTGTCCTTGAGCAATGATACTACCGTTATTTTTACAAATACTCACAATTGAATTTTTTGAAAAGTTACCATCAGTGTTAGTAATATCTGCAATGAGTAAGTTACTATTCGATTGTACAATTGATTCTGCGGTACTATCATTTACGGTGAGGGTACCATCTGTGCTATCTTGAATGGCTATCCAGCGCTTGTGTGGCATAATTGGCTCTGGATTTGCCAAAAAATGGGTACCAATCGCCTTCTTACTTAGTAATTTTGCAAAGAATAATTCGTCTTTACCGCTGCCAATAACTACTTCACAACCTGCACGGCATGCTATCTTTGCTGCAGTAATTTTACTTGTCATACCACCCACAGAGGTCGCTTCAGTGGTTCCATCTGCCATTGCTTCGATATCTGGTGTGATTGTTTCGACTTTATGAATAACATCGCCACTACCGCGCCTATCGATTAAACCAGGAATGTTTGATAAGATAAGAAGCATGTCTGCGCTCACTACACTTGCTACCAAAGCAGATAGTGTATCGTTGTCACCAAACTTTATTTCTGCAGCGCTCACACTGTCGTTCTCATTCACAATAGGTATAGCCCCACTTTTAAGTAGGCATTCAACTGTATTAAAAATTGCGTTATGACGATTACGTGAACGTAAATCTTCACGTGTAAGTAATATTTGAGCGACCGTTGTGCCGTGTGGATCAAAACCATTCTGCCAAGTATTTATTAAAATACTTTGGCCAACGGATGCACAGGCTTGGAGTTGTGCTAGGTTTTCAGGACGCTCCTCAAGATTGAGTTTACCCATACCTAGTCCTATTGCTCCCGAGCTGACAAGCACCACTTCTATGCCTCTTGAGCGTAGCTCAATAACTTGTTTACAAAGAGTATTTATTTGATCGGTATCTAAATCTCCGATACCTGATGTGAGAACACCTGTTCCTAGCTTGATGACAACTCGTTTGGCATGTGCGAGAGATGACATACTAATTTAGAAAGGTTAGTTAGGAATTAGAAAGTTAAAAGAATCTACTAGTTATTAGACCTTCTTTAAGTCTGCTTCCTTTTTGCTTAGCTCCTGATTAATTTTAGCGATGTAGGTGTCGTGTTCTTTCTGTATATCTTTTTCTGAGCGCTTGATATCATCTTCACTTACACCGTCCTCTTTTGTGGATTTCAATAGATCGAGTGAATCACGACGTGCTTGTCGAACTCTTACTCGTCCATCTTCTGCCATGCTTCCTGCTTGTTTGGCTAGCTCTGTGCGTCGTTCACCAGTTAGTTCCGGAATAGGCACTCGCAAGATGCCTCCATCAATTAAAGGATTAAATCCAAGATTGGCGTCAATGATTGCTTTCTCAACGTCTTTGAGAATACTCTTATCCCATGGTTGCACGACTAAGGATCGGGCATCTGGGGTGGATACTGCAGATACTTCTTTTAGCGTAGAAACTGCTCCATAAGCTTCAACTTTTACGCTGTCTAACATTGCTGGACTTGCTTTACCAGTGTGTAGGCTATTGAATTGATTGAGGGTGTATTCGACTGCCTTTTTCATATCAGCAGTGGCTAGGGATATTATTTCATTTGGTTGCATGAGACATTATTTACTAAATATTTTGGCTAGGTTTTTATTCGTTAACGAGAGTACCAATTGATCCACCCATAACCGCTTTATAGATTGAACCAGGCTCAGTCATACTGAACACAAGAATAGGCATCTTATTTTCCATACAAAGCGAGAATGCGGTAGAATCCATTACGTTGAGGCGATCTCGCAATGCATCAATGTATTTAAGATTTTTGAATTTTACAGCATCTTTATGTTTAGATGGATCTTTGTTATAAATGCCATCTACTTTAGTGGCTTTCATAAGCATATTAGCACCTATTTCACTAGAACGAAGCGCAGCACAAGTATCCGTTGAAAAGTATGGATTGCCAGTGCCTCCAGCAAAAATAACGACTCTTCCGCGTTCTAGGTGACGAGTCGCACGTCTTACTATAAAAGGCTCAGCAAGCTTGTCCATTGCTATGGCACTTTGTAGTCGAACTGGTACGCCTAATTTTTCAAGGCGATCAAGAAAGGCTAGTCCATTTATTACAGTAGCGAGCATGCCCATATAGTCGCCAGTAGTGCGATCGACACCTTTCATTTCTGCTCCGCTCAGTCCACGGAAAATATTCCCACCTCCAATAACCAAGCCAACTTCGACTCCAATATCGTAGACTTTTTTGACCTCTTCACAGATGTTTTTTAGCGTTTTAGGGTCGATGGGTTCACCATCTTCAGCGTTTCGTAAAACTTCACCGCTCAGTTTTAGAACGATGCGTTTGTATTTTGGTTGTGGGGTGGTTTTATCTAATGAATTCATTAAAGTTGTTTTAAACTCATTTTTTATGCAGACGTCAACCAATGGATGCAGGCTATCATTAGTAAATATTCTTTCACAGAGTGCTTGACGCCTATTAGTTGGTTTTTACTGTCCTCAAGCTTTAAAGGCCGATGGTGTAATGGTAACACTACTGTTTTTGGTACAGTCATTTGGGGTTCGAATCCCTATCGGCCTGCCATTTAAACCCACTGCTTAGGCGGTGGGTTTTTTTGTGCCGTATATTCTTTTACAGTAAACAATTGTTTCTAGTATGCCAGCGATGCATCTAGAGCATGCTGAGTAGAGTTTATTCTTCTACTGCTTCTTGCACCTGTTCTGGATTATCTTCATCGACTGAACCCGTTTCATCCTCCTCCGAAGCAATTACTTTAGAGATGCCAATAAGTTCATCTTTATCTGACAAATTCACGAGTTTCACGCCTTGTGTTGCACGACCAACAACACTGACATCTTTTATCGGAGATCGCACAGCTTGTCCTTTAAGTGTAAACATCATAATTTCATCTTCATCTGTTACAGATAGTGCACCAGAGACGTTCTTGGATTTAATTGCAATTATTCCAGATCCACCACGAGATTGACGACGATACTCATCGAAACTACTGCGTTTTCCGAGTCCATTTGTACCAGCGATTAGAAGTTTCGCATTTGGATCAACAATTTCTATACTAACTACCTTATCATTTTGACTTTTTAGCTTAATCCCACGTACGCCTCGTGTAGCTCGCCCTTGATTGCGTAAGTCTTTCTCGCTAAAACGAATGGATTGAGCATTTGATGTTATAAGAATGATATCATCGTCGCCTGTTGTTAGTCGAGCGCCAACAAGGGCATCTCCGTCATCTATTTTGATTCCAATAATGCCTCCCTTACGGAAGTTTCTGAAGTCCGATAGTAAAGTTTTCTTAGTGACACCCTTATTAGTAGCCAGTACAATTCTATGATCTGACTCTTCGAAGTCCTTAACACAGATCATTGCTGCTATTTTTTCACCTTCTTGCAATTCAAGTACGTTCGCAATTGCTCTGCCTTTTGCAGTACGACTGCCTTCAGGAATGTGATAGACCTTTTCTACATAGACTCTTCCAGTGTTCATAAAGCACATAATATAATCATGTGTTGATGCAGTAAATAGATGCTCTACAAAGTCGTCTTCATACTGACCGGACCCAATGACACCTTTCCCACCACGTTTTTGTGAACGATATTCATCTAGACTGGTGCGCTTAATAAAACCGTTATGTGTTACTGTGATCATACATCCTTCATTGGGGATGAGGTCTTCCATACTAATATCTCCATCGACAGATATTATTTGAGCGCGACGAGAGTTACCGTACTTCTCTTTCATTACCTGTAACTCTTCTTTTATTACTTCAAGTAAACGTGATTCGTTTTCTAAAATATCTTTTAGCTCAGT
>JAKVCN010000024.1 GCA_022448585.1 Puniceicoccaceae bacterium
TCATACCCCCTTTACGACGACACCTCTAGAACCCAATGCTCAAGGACGGCTAGGCAAACACAAGGCAATGGTGCGTTATATCGACCACTTGATTGGTCAGTTGGTCACACAGCTAGAAGATTTGGAGCTTCGAGATAACACCCTGATTATTGTGACCTCTGATAATGGTACGGTTCGCTCCATAACAAATACTTTAAATGGACGAGAGGTACGAGGCGGAAAAACTAAGACCACAGAAAATGGTGTGAACGCCCCCTTCATTGTTAATTGCCCGAGCCTAATACCTGCTCGTCAGACCAGTGATGCATTGATTGATTTTACTGACTTGCTGCCAACTTTTGCAGATTTTGCAGGCGCCTCTATCGAGCCATCCTATACGTATGATGGCGTTTCCCTAAAAGCTGTCTTTACTGGAGAAGCTGAAAAATCGTCACGAGATTTTATTCTTGCGATGGGTAGTCGTCCAGGAGTCGCAACGACTGCGGGTATCGAGAACGAGTATTATTTTCGAGACCGTGTACTGCGAGGTGTGCGCTATAAGTTATTTGTAGGTACAGACCGACAACCAGAACAATTGATTGATCTATTGATGGATCCATCTGAATCCATCAACCAACTCACAAATAGCGAGCTAGCTAGTGTGGTCGGTCGATTCATGAGTGAAATCGACAAGCAACCAAAAAAAGATCAAGACCCCAACTACCGAATGATAAATGACTACCCCTATTATAGGGTAGTTTCTAATGCGACCTTAGCGAATCCAAAACAGAGTCAAATACACAAAGTAGGGTACCCAAGTTCCATCCCTAAATAAAGTGAAATAGGCTAATTTTTTGCTGACCAGTCTGTAATTCTATTAAGCCCTGAAGACTGTTTTAAACTTCATTGTAGCGATCAATGACATAAGCTATTACATATGACTAATTTATGTCATAAAGCGACTATATTTAGTATTATCCATTAATATATTTATTCTTATTTTCTTATTTATGTACTTTTAAAGTAATTAATAATATCTTTTATGTTCACTATTTAAAGCATTCATGTTTTTGTTTTTTGGAATGAACAAATGATATACTTGACAGGATAATGGGTCTATTGGATTTTTTAATATGTCTTATTCAGCCACTATAGATATTATTGAGTAGTATCGTATCTTTATTTTTTCCACTATCATAATGTCAGGAGTAACACTTGTGAACCTTGATAAGACCTACGGTCTTGGGACTAAAGATTCGTTCCATGCAGTTAAGGGTATAGATTTAGAAATTCGTGATAAAGAATTCATGGTTTTAGTAGGTCCCTCTGGATGTGGGAAATCAACTACTTTAAGAATGATTGCTGGCCTTGAAGAGGTTACTGCTGGGGATTTGTATATTGGGGATCAGCGCATTAACAATGTGCTGCCTAAAAGTCGTGGTACTGCTATGGTCTTTCAAAACTACGCACTATATCCGCATATGACAGTTGCCGAAAATATGGCTTTTGGGTTAAAGCTTCGTAAAACACCAAAAGTGGAGATTGCTCGACGGGTAGAAGAGGCTGCTGATATTTTAGGCTTAAGCACCATGTTGGGGCGCAAGCCTAAGGCTCTGTCCGGAGGGCAGCGCCAGCGTGTCGCATTAGGTCGAGCGATTGTACGTAAGCCAGATGTTTTTCTTTTTGATGAACCCTTGTCCAACTTGGATGCTAAAATGCGAGTGCAGATGCGTACTGAAATCTCTAAATTACATGCACGTTTAAATGCGACCATGATCTATGTGACTCATGACCAGACAGAGGCGATGACTATGGGAGATCGCATTTGCGTCATGAAAGATGGCAAGATTATGCAGGTGGATACGCCAATTGATGTCTACAAGAAACCAGCTAATATTTTCACTGCTGGCTTTATTGGTTTACCGCAAATGAATTTCTTGAGTGGTTCGGTAGTTAATTCAGGTGAAGGCTGTTATTTTGAGACAGCAGGAATTAATACGCTACGAATTCCCCTTTCTGGGTCTAATGCTTCTGTGGCAAGTGCCCATATTGGGAGGCAGATTACTCTGGGTGTTCGCCCCGAACATTTCATCGTTTGCACTAAAAATGATCCTACGGCGATTGATGCGACTGTTGAGCTTAGTGAACCGATGGGTGCAGAAAGTAACATTCATCTTCGAGCAGTTAATGGTCATTCACTAATAGTGCGCTTGACGGGTATTGCACCATTTGCTGTTGGGCAGAAGTTATCTGTCAGCCCAAACTTGCAAGAGATTCATCTTTTTGATGCTGAACATGAAGAACGCTTAAGCATAGAAAATAATAATCCTTTGGGATGATTGTGCCATCACTATGTATCAATACCTAAAATAAAAAGAAGATATTATCTCATGGAATTTACCAAAGAGTACCACTGCATTCCTGATAGCTGTCGCGACCAGCATTTAGCTATGGCGCCAAGTTATGCTTCTCCGTTTCGAGATCGAGGAATACGTGGGGTCGGCTTGCATGAGGTCGCTCCACCATACGAAGTACGTCGTCTTAGTTTCCCTTGGCACCTCGCATTAATTACAGTTTCTGGGAAAGCTGAATTTAATTGCTTAGGTCGAGCAGGCGTAATGGGAGCTGGGCAAATATGGGTGGGCCCTATGGATACTGCGTATCAGTATAAGGCGCTAGATGATTGGATATTTATATCTGCAGCCTTGTACCGAACTCATGATTTTATGCATCTGGAAGAAGGGATATTTCATCGTGATTTGTCACAAAGCACGCGACCCGTTGTACATGCTATCGAAGCTTACTTATATGAGTCTGCCTCCACATTAGGACCAGGTGCCACTGCTCCCAAGGGTCTCGCTCACTATATCTCAGAAGCAATAGTACGTGAATTAAAGACGGAAGAATTTGGCACTCGCAATCGTATGCGTATGCGTTTGACCCAAGTTTGGGAGGAGGTGAATGCTAATCCAGGAGCTGATTGGAAACTTCCCGTCTTAGCTAAGAGAATGCATGTGTCCGTTCGCCAATTTCAGCGTATCATGAAGGAAAATTATGATCTTACTGCAGAGGGACTGCTAATGAGAATTCGAATGGAACATGCTCGTGAATTATTGAGCTCAACGGATATGACTATGATGATGGTTGCCGATCGTATTGGATATCAATGCGTATTTGCATTTTCAAAAGGTTTTAAACGACATTTTGGTACACCCCCGGGTGCATACCGGAAGGCTGCAAACGAGAGGGTTATAACGCAGGAGAATTCCTAGCGAACAACTGTGTTTTCTGTGACAAATTTACAAAAAACTCTTTCTATTCAAATAAACTTGGACCCGTTCCTCTCTGTGAATCGGGTATATCGGTATATTTGTTGCCTCTTGTTCTTTGCTACTGGCTTTATGTTTAGATGCCATGCAGCTCAGGATGATCAGCGACCTATTATTTCTATTCGTACGACTGATTTTGCACCAACTCCAGAAGCTATTTTTAGTATCGAGGGTAAAGCTCAAATGGCAGTTTACCGAGCTTTTCGTGATAAGTACCCAACGATATACCCAGAGGGAAATTCGCTTTCACTTACTCTTGAAGGACCTGCTGGCGAAGCGCCATTATTAATGTCGATTGCTGGGCGAACTGCTCCAGATGTGATCCATGTAAATACACGCCAGTCAGGAAGCTATATAGGACGTAACTTTCTCTTACCACTAGATGATTATATTAATGCTGAGCTGACGGCTTCTGAAGCACTTGCAAGTGGTATTTATGATGATACTGTGATGTATCGAGATGAATTAGAAGCGCGAGTTAGACCTCAGATTTGGGATGCTGTGTCACGAATTGGGCAAGATGGTAAACGCCATTTTTACTTCCTTCCATTTAATTATTTTGTACGTGTCTTAGCTTACAATAAGACAGTATTTCAAGAGGCTGGCTTAGATCCTGATATGGATTACCCAAAAACATGGGATGAGCTGATGAGAGTCGCACAGCAAATACAAAGTCCTGTGGAAGATCGTTATGGCATTATTTTAGGCAGAGAAGGAGGTGCAGGTTGGACATCGTTGCCGTTTTTCTTTTCGATGGGCTCTAAGATTGTTGAACGTAATCAGGAAACGGGTGATTGGGTCGCAGGCTTTAATGATTCGGGAGCAATTCATGCAGCAGACTTTTATACTAAGTTAGTCGACGGTCCCTGGATAGATGATAATGGTAATCAGCGATATGGCGTTGGGGTTAGTGATGAAGCTTGGCCAATTTGGGATCGTGGACGTGTTGGTATGGCTATGCTCTACATTAATGATGTATTAATTAATGTAGACGACCATATTTCTAGTATGAATTCAGATGAGCTTGGTTTGGTGCCAGTGCCTGTAGCACCTTCTGGAAAGTCATTAACGGAGTTGCATGTGCGAGGCTTGGGCATTTGTGCCACCACTGAAGATCCAAATAAGATTGCCGCTGCATGGAAATTTTTACGTTTTGTGGGGAGTCCGGAGGCTGAGAAAGTCGTCGTTCAAACGTATGTAGAAAACGGATACGCTAGCTTTGTGAATCCTAATAAGCTATCACTCTATGGCTATGACGAATACGTAGCCACTGTACCGACTCAGTGGAGAAATACTTTAGAGTATTCTTTGAATAACTCTTTACCTGAACCGTATGGGGAAAATTGCCAAGTATACATTGAGCGTGCGAGTAAGCCGTTACAGACTGCATTCTCTGAGGGGGTACCTAGAATTTCTGATGATACAACCAGAATAGCCCGACTGCAGGAACTATATGATACTGCTGTTTTGGAGGTTAATGAAAAGATGCTCGGGCAGGTACCTGCCGATGTCATGAGCTATCGTCGCAAGATAGCCTCAATTGTGATGCTCGTCGTAGGTTGCTCCTTCGCTTTCATGTTTCGATATATTTGGCGCTTGTTTTCTGCTACTGAAGCAGGCAAAGAGCGCGGTTTCATTGGTTGGATAAAAAAGTATTGGTTTGCTTATGTGCTTCTTGCTCCTGCAGTTGTAAGCATTTTAGTATTTAATTATTATCCTTTGTTTGTAGGGGCTCAGATGGCATTTTTAGATTATAATGTTATCGGTAAATCTATTTTTGTTGGTGTTGATAATTTTGCGGCTGTATTATTTGATCGCGTGTTTTGGCTGTCTTTGTTTCGGACATCTGAATACGTTTTTTGGAGTTTATTATTGGTTTTTATTCCACCTATAGTACTGGCTCTTTTTTTGAGTGAAATACCTCGGGCTAGCGTACTTTTTCGCGTTCTTTATTACCTGCCTGCTTTGGTTTCTGGACTGATAGTGATGTTGATGTGGAAAATGTTTTTTGATCCATCAGAGGCAGGTGCATTAAATCAAGTACTCGCTATTTTTGATTTCGGGCCACAGAAATGGTTACAGGATAAATCCCAGGCGATGGTATCAATAATTATTCCTTTAGCTTGGGCAAGTATGGGTCCTGGATGTTTGATCTATTTGGCTGCCCTAAAGACAGTTCCTGAAAATCTATATGAGGCTGCTGCTATTGATGGCGCTGGTATCTTTGCAAGGATTTGGCATATTACTCTACCGACCATACGCCCTTTGGTGATGATTCAATTAATTTTCGTCCTCATCGGAGCTTTTCAATCAGCCGACAATGTATTGGTTATGACAGCAGGGGGTCCAGATCATGCCACACATGTGATCGGTCTCGAAATATTCTATGATGCTTATGTTTATTTGCGCTTTGGAGTTGCGATCGCTATTGCATGGATTTTGGGCTTTTTTTTGATTGGTCTTACAATGTTTCAGATGAAGCGTATCTCACGCATGAGTTTCACTACTGCTCAGAATTGATTAGATGCCTGTTATCCTACCATCCGAGAAAAAACAGCTTCGCTCACGCTTAGTATATCTTCTAATCTATGCATTATTGGCGGTGGGTTCATTGAGCATGGTTTATCCCTTTTTACTTATGGCTTCAGGCTCTTTTAAGAGCCGAGTTGATGTACAAGACCTCGATATAATTCCACGCTTTATTCACGATGAAGCTGTACTGTTTCGTAAGTATTCGGAGGCGAAATACAGCGAGCGAATTCAAGAGTACCGTGATGCGACTGGTGATAGTGCGAGAAACTTTCGCGCGATTCAGTTACTCGAGCCTAATCTTCAGATAGTAAGTGATTGGACAGACTTTATTGCGAATAGTGAGATGCCTGTAAGTTGGTTTTTAACCGCATTTGGACCAACGCCAGAAGGTAAAATTATACAACGTAATGAACGTGCCTTTCGCCAATATATAAGTGCTCTGTGCGAAAACAATACGGAAGTATTTCGTGAACGCTTTGATGAACCAATTGAGAGTTGGTTCTTTCTAAAGTTCCCGCCAGAGCGACTAACTGACCGAAAATATCAATTAAGTGATTCGCCCCTGATCGCAGCATTCTATGAATTTAAAGCGAGTCTTCCAATTGAGGATCGCATTTACGTGTCCTGTGACGCAGTTTATCAACGCTATCTCCAATTGACGCAGCAGGACTATTTAGTGACAAAGCTCAGTTCGAGATCATCCTCAAATCAATGGGAGTCTTTTGTTCGCGGCTTTTTACATTTACAGTTTGTTGCAGTTGATGAGTCTCAAATCCCAAAATGGGTGTATTTTCTTCAATTAAAATACACAGATATTGAGCAACTTAATAAAATTTACGGCCAAAAGTTTACTAACTTTACTGAGGTAAAAATGCCAGTAGACAGAATTAGTGCTTCCGCAGCATTAACGGACTATCAAATATTTGTGTCAGACCCTGAGTTGTGTCCATTAAGCGCGCTTTCAGTCGATTCCCCAGAACTTCGCTGGCGAAGCTTTCTTAAAAATAAATATGGATCTACTTTTGAGCTTTCGTTAGCTCATGAACGCAGTTATAATTCATTTAGTGAGGTTGGGATGCCTCATTTAGAATTTGATGCCTCCTACCTGCTGTCACACACAAGTCAGTTACGCCGTTACTTTGCTTTTAATAATTACCGAATGGTGATGGAGTATATTTTGTTTTACGGTAGTGGAATTAAGAATACATTGATTTATTGTTTAGGAGCCATAGCTTTATCGTTGTTGGTCAATCCTTTGGCTGCTTATGCATTATCGCGATACCATCTTCCGGGACAATTTAAAATACTACTATTTTTGATTGCGACAATGTCTTTCCCTGGAGTTGTCACTATGATCCCAAATTTTTTGCTGCTACGTGACTTAGGATTACTAAATACTTTTGCTGCATTGCTTTTACCAACAATGGCTAACGGGTATTCGATTTTTTTGCTAAAAGGATTTTTTGACAGTTTACCAAAGGAACTATTTGAAGCAGCAGATATTGATGGAGCTAGTGAGTGGCAGAAGTTTTGGATGATTACCATGAATTTGTCGAAGCCGATCTTAGCTGTTATTGCACTGGGTGCCTTTAATGGCGCCTATGCTAATTTTATGTACGCCTTTATTTTGTGTCAGGATAAAGAGATGTGGACACTGACAGTTTGGTTGTATCAGTTACAGCAATTCTCGTCTCAAGGAGTTGTTTTTGCTGCTCTAATGATTGCCGCACTTCCTACGCTAGTTATTTTTGTGCTTTGTCAAAAAATTATTATACAAGGTATTGTAGTTCCCACAGAGAAGTAGAAATATAATCTATCGAATAATGATTACTAATTTAAGGAAAAAGGCTAAGCTAAATCCGGTATTGGCAAAGGTAATCATCATCAGTTTGTTAATTCATGTTGTGTTAGGTGTGGTCGCTAGCTTTGTCTCAATCGCCCATCATGTAATTAAAGATCGAGCCGCCTTCGAGGAGCCGCCCTTATCTGTTGAAGAAAAACCACCTGCAGAGGTTAAGGTAATGTTGGATGTATCAAAACCTTCTATTCCGCAGCTACAGAATTTATCACTTCGACCGGTGTCAAATATCGCTGTGGCCGACATTGATATTTCGATGCCAAGTATGTCTGATAATTTCACTGTTAGTGCTGGTATCGGCGGAGGTGTTGGTGGTAAATTATTAAGTGGTACGCGAGGTAGTATTGGTATTGGTGTTTCTGAAATTAATGTCTTTGGTCTAAAAACTAGAGCGGAACGTATATTATTTGTAATCGATGCAAATCGGCGAATGCTAACAGATGCTAAAGGAGGATTAAATAGTTATCGAGTTATCAAAGATGAGGTTGCCGACATGGTGGGCAATTTATCACCTGGTTCATTATTTAATGTATTGCTTTATGATCATAGGCGCATCGTACGCTTCAAAGCTAATTTAGTACCAGCAGGAAAAGAATCTCACAGCGCCCTTGTGGCTTGGATAGGAAAGATTAACTCGGATTCTGATCAGCCAGGTCTGCATGCAGAACAGGGAGCAGAGTGGCCAGATCTTACTGCTTTTGATACACATGAAATGCAAAAAATCATTGAGTGGTCACACGGTTATAATGATACCGCCTTCATTACTCAAGTGGCTATCGAACAAAATGCAGATGCTATTTTCATGATTACCGGTTATCATCGAGGTTTTGTTACGCTTGCTGCCCCACCGAGTGCGAAACGTTTACAAGAGTGGGATAATTATAAGGCATCAGAACAGTATCTGGCACGTGTTGCATTATATAATCAAGAGGTTCCAAAGATGGTTAAGCGAATTGATAATAAACTGGCTCAAATCAATGCAGAGCGTAGTCAGAAGGGATTACCAGCTCGCGTGCTTAAGAATCCGCGTAGCGATGTTCGTGGTAATGCAAACGAATTAGCGCTATCATGGGCTAACCCACATCCACCCGGAGGACCTGGACATGAAGATATCGATCGGCGCAAGGGGATTCAGTATTTTAAGGAATTACTGCAGCATCGTTTTACTGATCAGAATCTCAATCCTCCCACGCTCAATATCATTCTTTTTTTAGCAGGAGATGAAGAGTTTAAGCCTGAGTGGCAGGAGAGCTTGAAGGAATATGCGCGATTCTTCGAAGGAAGGAGTCGTATCTTACGGGGGGCTAATGAGATAAAAAGTGCCCGTGCTGCAGCGCAAACTAAAAACTGACTTATAGGTAAATATGACTTGTTCGAAGAAATGGCTCTCGTACACACATATTTTTATGATTCACAATTTTTTTCAGGCGCATTGGTTGGCTGGCGGATTGATCAAAGCACATGATACTATGTGCCTTTTGAACAATATGTATCGCTTAATTCTTTGATTAAATTGTCGCTCTAAGACATTGGTTAGTCGTATTTGCCAATTGTAATTCTTTCCCAGCTAGATATAATTTCACATCACTAACATAGAGAACAAATTCTAGAAATTTATGCGCATAATTATTGGAACGTTTTATTTCTTAATCAGCTTTGTCATTTTTGGTTTAGCAACTGTTTCTTTTGCACGCTCTTCTAAGTCATTGATTGCCCCACCAAAGACTGATTATTGTGAGATGCTACAGCGAGATATACAGGGAGAGCATTATGGTTTTATCGCTGGCAATAAGCTCTACTACATAGCTGGTTCCTTTGGTGCATATTGGCATGAGTACCTCGAGTCAGAGACTATAGGGTTTACGCATCCACTGTTTCGCGATGGGCGAGCTAGAGGCAATGCGATAGTGGACTCTGAACCTGGCGGTTATGGGCACGATTCATGGGGATGGGAGTTTTGGCGCAATACTCGATCCGCTTACGGCACAGTAATAATTGCTGGTCGTGAGTACAAGCATCCGGAACCTAAGACCTTAGATTGGCGTCCGGATAAAATGGTGGCGCAGTATGAAATTGCTGGCGTGGGTATTCGCGAAGATAAGTTTATAAATTCTGATGATGTGCTGACGTCCCTTATAGTCGCGGATCAAGACATTGAAATTCGTTTTGAAGGAGAGAGTTTTTGGGATAAAAGTCGCGTGCCCAGATTTGATGGTGATTCTATAGAGGGATCAATATCTCGAACCTGTGAATCTAAGATCACTTTTGATACTCAGAACAATGCGATGCGCTTACTCGAGGGCGGCACAGCCTTGGCAAAGCCTGTCTATGGCCAGCCAGTTACGACAGGTCGCATGATGTACGATGGGCTTAGTTTTGTATATAGTTCTAGTATGCCTATGCTAGACGTAAAATGGTCAAAGCAGGACCAGGGTAACGTCGCCTATTCATTTGTTCTAAAGCTACCCGCGGGGCAACCAGTATCGCTGACTTTGTCTATCGATGATGATTACATGGATGCATTGGCTTTATCTTTGAAAGCGAATGCTGGTGCAAGCGGAGCTATGACAGCTAAAACAGAGTGGTTTAATCAGCTTTTGAATGAGCAGATTCCTTATTTTCGCTGTTCGGATCCTAAGGCAGTCGAAACTTATTATTATCTGTGGGCTCTAAATTTTATGTATTTCCGCGATATCGGCGAGGGTTGGCTGAAGTACCCTCATACACAAACTGCGGTCAATAACTTTATGGGCTTACACCTTTGGGATTCATGGGCGTATATTCAAGCGGGATCTTGGGTAGCTGACAAATGGAAGTGGGGCTTTGGTAATACACTTTCTTGGCAATACATGGTGCCGTTTAAGAATAAGGCCAACAACATGCCAGATAACTTTGGCAAAAGCTGGTACTCGCCGCTAGTGAGAATGGTTTTTGTTGGAGCGACCGAACCAGCATGGCAACAGTACCGACGATCCGGAGACCAGAGCTACCTAAAAGAGGCGTATCATAAGGTATTTAAGCCACTTTACTGGGATGGTAGAGGGCCGACAAAAAGTTTTGGAACAGAGATAAACGCTGTAGACGCTCTCTCTGATATGGCGCGCGCACTCGGGGAAATCCAAGATGCTGAGCATTGGCAGACCTTTCGCCCTAAAATGGTGGAGCAATTCAAATCACAGTGGTCGGGGCGCTGGGATGGATTCTATGGTGGTAGAGGTGTACCTTGGAAAGACATTTGGGCACTATCTTCTCTTCAATCTGCTGCAATGCCCAAAGAATGGGGACAACAAATGGTAGAAGAGTTTGTCCTCGACACGGACAAGGGATTTGCCTCTCCAGTTGGAGTTAATACACGCGCTGCAGATAGCCCGCCGAATGGTATTTTTCGTTGCTCGACTATCAGTAGTTGGTTGGCAATCGACGGTATGTTTCGTCAAGATCAAGCCTATGCTGGAATCCTAACGACACTTAACCATACTAAAGCGATGCACCAAGAGTGGGGTTACCCCGTAGCTCCAGAGGCTTGGGAATCGAGTCACCTGGCTTGGGGATCACGCTATTATAATTGGGATTTGGCTCATGTGTTGCCAATGATTGAATGGTTAGCAGGACTCGATTATAGTATACCCGACGAGCAGTTCTCTTTCGCGCCTCATCTTCCATCGACTTGGGATTATATAGAAACGTATACACCTGTGATTGTTGAAGGTGAATGCCAATGGGTCCATGCTCATGTACAGCGCGAGCAGACCGGCGAAGTAGTCCAGTTAGTTGCAGGTGTACGCGGCAACCCACTTGCAGAGACCATCATCGCACCTTACACCGAAGACCGTGTAGTGCTAAAGGCTGATGGTGTCGGCGAGTCAATGAATTTGGATAATGCAGTACAATATCGAACCGAGCAGAGCGCCAACAAAGTAACATTGAAACTGGGTGAGAAACTTAAAAGTTATAATACTCTAATATGGGCAACGCCGCGCGCACGAATTTTTCATGGCTCAGTTAAGGTCAATATTGAGAACTTATTGCCAGGTACGCTCTTACGCTACACTGTAGATGGCAGTGAGCCTGACTCAATTTCACCGGTTTGGAAGGATGCAGTAGAAATTGATTCAACCACTACCTTTAAGTTGCGAGCATATAGTCAGGATGGCTCTAGATATGAGTCCTATGATATGACTTATACAGCTACCGAGTTGCAAGCTCCGGTGGCAGAAATTGAAAATACTGAACCTGGTATGTTTTATCGGTACTATGAACTAGAGGGTAAACAGACAAAGTTGCCTGATTTTAATGCTATATCATCCAGTCGTACTGGTACTTTGGATCAGGATCATTTTGAACAAAATATCGATGTTGAAGCGATTGCTGGTGAATATAATGGTAGCTACGGATTGCATCTGACCACCTATTTGAAGGTGCCAGTGGATGAAGTGTACCATTTTCGTCTGCTCGCCGATGATGGCGCGCGCATCCTCATTAATGGTGTGGAAGTCGTCGACTTAGATACGCACTCTTACGTGGATGCCTGGGAAGCAGAGGGCAGTATCGGTTTGCAGCAAGGGTTACACCGCGTCGAAATTTTTTACTATCAAGATTCACGCCGTACCCGACTCTCGGTACAGTCTCGTAAGGGTAATGAAGCTCAATTTAATTATTTCTCTCCAGAGTCCTGGAGGGTGCCGTCTCGCTAGCAAATTATTAGCGCAGCACTTCAAATTAACATAGCAAATTTATCGGAAACGAATCTTCACTAATGCTAAAAACACAACAAATTCAAGACTATCCAATTGCGCCCGTAGCCTTTAGTCGGGTCAAAATTAATGACTCTTTCTGGTTACCTCGCTTACTTGTTCAGAAAAATGAGACCGTTCCATTTGCATTACAGAAAACGAAACGAGCTGCGGAAAATTTACGGCGTTGTGGTGCTTTTTTACGCGGTGAAAAAGATGAAATGCCTTTTACGCACCGCTTTGTAAGTTCGGACTTATATAAGGTCATGGAGGGTGCGGCTTATTTGCTTAATATTGAGCCAGATGAAGCACTAGAGGCACAGATGGATCAGCTAATTACGATCATTGGTCAGGCACAGCAGGAAGATGGTTATCTTTATGTTTCGCATACTTGCGGAATAGCTGATGAAGGAGAAATGGGACTGACTCCCTATTCGTGGGTCATTCATAGTCACGAACTGTATAACGTGGGTCATTTGTATGAGGGGGCAGTCGCCTATTTTGAAGCTACAGGAAAGCGGGCTTGGCTTGAGATTGCCGAGAAGAGCGCGCGACATGTTAATAAGGCTTTTTTTGAAGGAGACCCAAATTATAATGATGGTGTTCCCCTTAATCAAGCACCTGGGCATCAAGAGCCCGAGCTGGCGCTGTGTCGTCTATATCGTGCAACCAGAGATGAGTTGTATTTGAATATGGCTAAAAAGTTTCTTGATATACGTGGTGTTACCTATTGCCCGGAAGGTGAGGGCATCATGTCTCCGACTTATGCTCAGCAACACGCTCCAGTAGCTAAGCAGGACAAAGCAGTGGGTCATGCTGTGCGCGCGACATACATGTATGCCGCAATGGCTGATGTCAGTGCGCTTACTGGAGATTATACTTATATTGAAGCTTTGGAGAATATATGGAAAAATATTGTCAATGCGAAGATGCATATCACCGGCGGCTTAGGAGCGATCCATGGAATTGAGGGCTTTGGCGAAGATTACGACCTCCCAAACTTAGACGCCTATAATGAAACCTGTGCGGCGATTGCTAATGTATTTTTTAACCACCGCATGACTTTACTGCACAAGGATGCAAAATATTTCGATGTCGCAGAAGTTTCACTGTTAAACAACTCACTTGCTGGGGTGAATGTGAAAGGAAACAAGTTTTTTTACGTCAATCCCTTAGAGGCTGACGGACATCAGCTCTTTAATCATGGCTCCGCAGGGAGATCGCCTTGGTTTGACTGTGCCTGCTGCCCATCAAATATTGCGCGTGTCGTAAACCACGTCGGTGGTTATATGTATGCAGTCGAAGATGCTACTATTTACGCATTATTGTATTCAGGAAATGAAGTGACGCTTGCAGTGAATGAAACGCAGGTAACATTGAAACAATCGACAAGATATCCTTATGCTGGGGCGATTCGCATTGAAATTGATTTAGGATCTCCAACTGCATTCGCAGTTAAATTACGTATTCCAACTTGGGCATTGGGCGAGCGATTTGTTCCTGGCGATCTTTACCGCTATACAGAAAAAGCTACCTCTCCTTGGACTCTTCATGTTAATGGTAAAAAGCTACTATTAGATGTATATAAGGGCTTTGTAGAAATCAATCGTATTTGGTCAGCAGGCGATACCATCGAACTCGACTTACCAATGGATGTACGCTTTAACCAGTGTGATTCTAAAGTAGTAGATAATCGCGGGCGCGTCTGTTTGACTCGCGGTCCTTTGGTTTTATGCGCTGAAGAAGCGGATAATCAGGGTGTAGTACAGCGGTTTTATTTACCGGATCTGCCTACTGAAGATAGTTGTTTTGTGGATCAAATTGAGGAAGGCATCCTCGCGGGTACTCCTATTGTTAGGGTGCCATGTATGGAGCGTATCGGCTGCAAGTCACGCAACGCCGAGGTAAATTTCATTCCTTACTTGTCATGGAATAATCGTGGCAATGCTTCGATGATTGTGTGGTTACCTAATTCTGCACAAGGTGCTGACTCTCAGCTGTCTCGCGTGCATTTCGACCCTACTAAGTATGGTACAATCTCTGCATCGAGCTGTGCAGATCATGGTGCTGTCGACGCGGTAAAAGATGGCCGGCGCCCCGAGTCATCTGCTGATAAGTCTACCGCAGCATGGATTAGTACTGGGCAGTCCTCAAAAGAGTGGATTCAAATGCTATTTGATCGGCCACAAACGGTGGAACGCATTGGTCTATTTTGGGTCAGTTACAACCAAATAGATACTCCTAAAAGCTGGCGTATGGAATACTTGAAAGCAGGAGTGTGGTATCCATTTGAGAAATATGTCACAGATATTTACGGAGTTTCTAAAGATCGTTTTAATACTATTCACCCAGCCAGTAAACTCACCTGTGAGGGCTTGCGTATCAATATTGAAGCAAAAGTTGGACAATTAGTTGGCTTGTTTGATATCGAGTTGAATTTGGCTACAAAATATAGTGGTTATTAATTCATGAGTATGAGAGTAAAGTTTAGTTGTTCGCTAGTTTTTATACTTTTTATCTCTTTCGTTGGGGTTCAGTGGGTCGATCCTTTTGAGGATGATTATTGGGCAGTTATTTTTAGTTTTATTGGTAGTTTTCATCCTCTTCTCTTACATTTACCAATAGGATTGTGGTTTGCTGTCTGTGCCTTGATGGTGGCTTCGGTTTTGGTTCGCGATGCAGTGAAGAAATCTATTATCTACGCTTTAAGTGTAGTTACCTTGGTGACCGCAATTTTAACATTTAGTGCAGGATTTATTTTGTACCTAGGTGGAGGCTATGGGCGTGCAACGATTTCCTTACATATGTACAGTTCTTTTGCATTTCTGATTTCACTAGCGTGCTTTGTTATATGTTATGGCAGATCGAGGAGAGCAACGTTCGAATGGCTGACTGCAGGGATCACCACAATTGTTTTATGTGTAGCAGGACATGCGGGTGGGGTGATTACGCATGGCGATCCATTAGATAAAGCACCATGGCGTATTTTTGCTGAGCGCGCCGAGCAAGATAGCCAACCTGAGGATATGGTCCCTTCTGGACGCGTCTTTCATGATCTTGTGGTGCCAATTTTAGAGGACAAATGCATGGCTTGTCACGGTTCCGAGCGAGTTAAGGGAAAGTTAAAAATGACCAGTTATGCAGCTCTGATCAAAGGTGGTTCTAAGGGAGCCTGCATACTGCCCGGCGATGCGGCTGGATCATTGATGATACAGCGAATTAATTTGCCATTAGACGACAACAAACGGATGCCCCCTGCTGAAAAAAAACAGTTAAGCTTGGAAGAAGCTGCTTTTCTAGAATGGTGGGTCTCAGCAGCACTGCCAGAGGAGCAAATGATTGATTCAACAATACTTCCCCTAGAGCAGCAAGCTTATGTTCAATCGATCCTAGGCAATAACCCCATGGCAGTGCAAGCGCGCGCGGCAAAGACTAGAAGCAAGGACTTGTTGGCAAGGTATGCGGACTTCCAGACTCATTATCCAGGCATATTGGTACAATCCGTAGTCGGTGAAGCGCTTTTTGAACTGAGTGCGGCATCCTTGTTGGGCTATGATGAAGCCAGCGTGCGCGCTGCGCTCCGGCCACTTGCTGATAGTTTAATCCGTATCGATTGGAATCGGCGCCAGTTAGACACAGAATGGGCAAAGCTCTTGTCTACAGCAGGCATTGTCGAAGTACTCAATCTTAGTAATAGTAGCTTTACCGCTAGTGACCTTACTCTGCTACTTTCTAGAATGCGCGAATTAAAGAAAGTCAATTTGACCGGTACTGATTTTTCCGATGAACAAATTGAAGGTATTCGAGCCAATTCAAGTATCGAGACCATTGTGCTAACGGATACTCAACTGAGCGAGCTCGGTTACCGCAAGTTGCGCAGTTATTTGCCGAGCGCAGAGATTATTAGTAACTATTCAATGTAGCGAGTATGCTAGGCACTTTAGATACAATCCGTAAAGTTTTACGCATATCCGCTCTCGTGACTACTACGATGCATGCTGTGCTTATTGCTGAGAGTGATAAAGTACTGTTATCGAAAGTTGAGGTAGAAAACTACTGGGCTTATCAAGCACCAATACGTCCAGTGCTACCGGCACTTGAGCACGACTTTATTCGCAATCCGATTGATATGTTTATCCTCGAAGGTTTGATGCTTGAGGGCTTACAGCCAAACCCTAGAGCTCCTGCGCGTCATTTGATTAGGCGAGCGTACTATGATTTAACTGGATTACCACCTACATATGAAGCGGTTGAAGCTTTTTATACAGAAAGTGATCAAACGAGCTCATGGATTCACTTAATTGATCAACTACTCGCTTCGGAGCGTTATGGTGAGAAGCTAGCTAGCCTCTGGCTGGATACGGTACGTTACGCCGAGACCAATGGTTTTGAGCGAGACAACAAAAAGCCATACATATGGCGCTACCGAGATTATGTGATTAAAGCCTTTAATGACAATAAACCCTACGATCGCTTTGTCGCGGAACAGCTCGCGGGCGACGAACTCCCAGATAGTGATGTTGCGGCTAAAGTAGCTACTGGATTTATGACCCTTATGCAACGAGATGACGAACCAGCAGACCGTGAGCAAGCACACAGTGACATGATCAGCGATATCGTGGACGTTTCGAGTGAAGCCTTTTTGGGAACAACCATGGGCTGCGCGAAGTGCCACGATCATAAAGTGGACCCGATTACACAGGCAGATTATTATTCATTGATGTCATTTTTTGATTCAATAGGCTTGTCGCACTTGCAGGAACCAAACCGTGCTTGGTATGACAGGGCAGATGCTAGAGCCAGGGAAGAGAGCGCTAATGCCTTAGCAGAAGCTTGGGCAACTGTAGATACCAGTCAGCTCGATGAATTCGTCAAAAAGTCAAAATCTCCACAACCGATGGTAAAGTTCGGACACGTAAAAGACGAAGCCCGCGAAACGTACTGGCAGCTTTTGCCAGAAGTCCCAAGCGACCCTAGATGGACTTTTCCTAGTTATACTCCTAGAGAATATAAATTATCTCGCTCACCGTTTTCGACTCCAGATGCAGGGGTGACCGTACTTTTCCGCGAAGCTCGTCAAGATGAAGACTATACCCCTGTTTTACATGTGGAGGAGCCAGTGGCTATGCGTCATGAATTCCGCCTCACCGAATTGCCCGAGCAGCTAATTTTTTATGCACAAGGCCGCTTGCTTTCTGAAATAGAGATTTTTTTCAACGGGGTGAGTACCTACAGTGGGGCAGCTGAATTTCGCGGAGCCTATGTGATCATACCTTTTAGTCGCGAGCAAATCAGGCATTTAACGACCGGGAAAAATGTCATTTCTATAGTAGTTACGCCCAAAGACCCCAAGCATGGTTACTGGTTTGATCCTGGCTTTTATTATAATGCGGTCGCATCTTTGACAATTGATGACCTCGTTACCTTAAACCCTAACTTAATCGGTGATGTCTATGGTAGAACTTTTCAAAATCGTATAGTTCCCTTAGTAGCGACAAAGAAGGAGCGTTTCGCTAAGCCAGGAAATCGTTATTTCTCTGTTGATGAGCACCTTAATGCAAAGCTAGGTCGCATCCATATTCGTGGTAGTGTTCATGCCGAAGGGGACGAGGTACCAATGGTTTTGCCTACTGTCTTTACTGCAGGAGCAATTATTAATGGACCGAATCTTGAAGCACAAAAAGTACAGTATAAAAAAACTAAAACTACTGGTCGCCGCCTGGCTGTAGCACAATGGCTGTCGAACAAAAAAAATCCTCTTACCGCGAGAGTTATGGTAAACCGTCTATGGCAGCACTGTTTTGGTATTGGTTTAGTGCCAAGCGCAAACGATTTTGGTTTGCTTGGCGAATCGGTTAGCAATCAAGCTCTACTGGATTGGCTAGCGGTCGAGTTTATGGATTCGGGTTGGGATATTAAACATATTCTACGCCTAATGATGACCAGTTCAACTTACCAGATGTCTGTCCAAGCAAATGCTGAGGCTCTTGCAATTGATCCCAATAATCGTTTGCATTGGCGGCATAATGCTAGGCGACTGACAGCAGAGGAAATATGGGATACTTTACTACTTGTGCAGGGGAAACTTAATCACGAGTTAGGTGGGGAGTCCGTGCTGCCTAAAATGCCAGAGGCGGTACTTGCAGGATCTTCGCGTCCTGACATTGCTTGGCCTGAAACAGTCGGTGACGCCGCCAACAGGCGTGCAGTCTACATAGCAGTGAAACGTTCAATTCAGCTACCATTACTCGCTTCTTTTGATGCGCCGCAAAGGGATGCCACATGTCCCACGCGCTTTGCAACTACGGTGCCTACGCAAGCACTCACTATGCTCAACAGTGAACGTGTTAATACGGCGGCAAAAGAGTTTGCTGCAGATTTACTGAGTCTGCACAAGGATTTAGATACTCAGATCACAGCAGCTTTTAAGCGGGCGCTAGGACGCTTGCCAACGATTCAAGAAAAACAATCATTACTCGAGCTTTCAGACGAATTAAATAGCATTTATAACGTTTCGTTGTCTAATTTACTCGAACGAATTTGTTTAATTCTGTTAAACCTTAATGAAACTATCTATCTTGATTAATTACAATGAAGCACCCTAAAAGAGATTTTTGCGGTAATACCTCGCGCCGTGAATTCATTCAGACAGTAAGTGGTGGGTTCGCTAAGCTTGCTCTAACAGGAATGCTGGCCAAAGAGGGCGTTTTAGGAAACTCACTAAATGCAGCGGATAGCCTGAATCCACTATTGCCTAGACCAAAGCATTTTCCGGTTAAAGCACGCAGTGTTATTTTTCTCTTCATGTATGGTGGCCCAAGTCATATAGATACTTTTGATTACAAGCCTACAATGTACGGAATGGACGGTAAGACCATGCAGGTGAAAACCTTTGGTCGTGGAGGCAAACGCAACGAAGGACGTATAGTTGAACCACGCTGGAATTTTAAGCCTTATGGGAAGTGCGGTAAATATGTTTCCGATCTATTTCCGCATGTTGGTCAATGCGTAGATGAGATTGCCTTCTTACACTCGATGCAGGCGGATTCTCCGATTCATGGCTCAGCGATGCTGATGATGAACTCAGGATCTCTAGTCAGCGGTAAGCCGACACTGGGTAGCTGGATTAATTATGGCTTGGGAACGGTAAATCAGAATTTACCAGGTTATGTGGTCATGTTAGATAAGACAGGAGGCCCTATTTCAGGCGCTAAGAATTGGACATCTGGATACATGCCAGCGAGTTATCAAGGTACGGTATTTCGTCCTAAAGGTGAGCCTATTTTAGATTTAAGGCATGTCGACCAGATGAGCGACGGCGAGCAAGCTCGTATTATTCAATCTTTAAACCACCTCAATGAAGGACATATGGAAAGCCGTGTTGATAACTCTAACCTTGCTGCACGCATTGCTAGCTATGAATTAGCTTACAAGATGCAGTCAACAGCCCCTGAAGCCATTGATACCGATCGCGAGACGGAAGAAACAAAAGCACTGTATGGCATGAATGAAGCGCACACGGAGGATTTCGGCCGTAAGTGCTTGCTGGCTAGGCGATTGGTTGAACGCGACGTACGCTTTATACAGATATACTCAGGTGGTTCACATGGAGACAATAACTGGGATGCGCATGGAGATTTGGAACTTAACCATAATAAACATGCCCGTAATACCGACAAGCCGATCGCTGGACTGTTAAAGGATCTAAAGCGTCGTGGATTGCTAGACGAGACGATTGTCGTCTGGGGAGGTGAGTTTGGTCGCCAGCCGACTGCTGAATATGCATCTGGTAGTGGACGTGATCACAATTCTAATGGGTTTACCATGTGGATGGCAGGAGGTGGCATCAAAGGTGGTATAAGTGTTGGACAAACAGATGAGTTAGGCTCGGCTGCTGTGGAGCGCCCACTCGGGGTCAAAAACCTTCATGCTACTATCCTGCAGCAAATGGGAATGGACCCGAATTACCTTTCTTATTTTCATTCAGGATTGGATGAGAAGTTGGTAGGCATAGAGGGAGCTGAACCTATTCACGAAATTATTGCTTAAGTATCGTCTCGAATATGAAAGATCGAATTGTATTGGTAACAGGTGCAACACGTGGGCTGGGCTTAGCTATAGCTGAAAACTTCGCTCGTGCGGGTGCAAAAGTAGCGATGAATTATGCGAATGATGATGGTGTAGCCGCTAGTGCAAAGAATTTACTCAGCTCTCTTGGCACAGTTGAATTATTTAAGTCAGACGCGCTCTCATCAGATGGCGTTGATTCGCTAGTAGCGCGGGTAAGTGATTACTGGGGCGCCATAGACACTGTTGTTGTCAATGCGACTCCGAATCAGTACGAAAAGACGATTGATGCATATACAGATGCAGATTTTGAATCTATGTTTAAGGCTTTTATCATGAGCCCTCACTATATAACTCGTGCAGTGGTTCCGAGCATGAAAGAGCGCAATTTTGGGCGTATTATTCATGTTACTAGTGAGGTTTTCCAATGCGGGAGTAGCCCTTTTTCTGCTTATGTAGCCGCTAAGGGTGGGCAAATAGGCTATCTGCGCAGTACGGCAATGGAACTAGCGCCGCATGGAATTACAGTTAACGCAGTTGCGCCTGGTTGGATTCCAGTAGAGCGGCATGCGTCGGTCGCTGAATCAGCCAAGGACAATTATTTAGAAACTATTCCAGTTGGCCGCTGGGGCACTCGTGAAGAAGTGGCTGGGGCAGTGCGTTTTTTTGCGGAAGAACATTCTGCTTTCCTTACTGGGCAGACGCTTGCGGTTAACGGAGGCAGAACCTTACTGTAGTACTGTAGCAAGACTCATGTGAGAGACTTTTGACGTTTATGGATAGTTATTCCGGGTTTAGTGACTTTGAAAAAATTATGGCTTTATTGTAGGATTTTATTGTGTAATTGTTCGCTATTAGGGCATTCTACAGCTAAACAATACTATACTAAATTGCGCTAACTAGGGTTATTTTAATTATGCCAAGTACCATGAAATTAATATACGTTTTATTTATTAGCTTGGTTTTGAGCGTTTGTGCTGAGCGAAAGCCAAATTTTATTTTAGTTTATATTGATGACCTTGGTTGGACCGATACTTCCGTAGAAATGATTGAGGGAGTAGCAGAAACTCGTAGTGATTTTTACCAGACACCACATTTAGAGCGTTTAGCTAGTGAGGGAATGGTTTTTTCAGATGCCTATGCTCCCGCGCCAGTATGCACTCCCTCACGTAACGCTATGTTGCACGGAATGACGCCGGCGCGCATGCTAAATACTACACTAGACACTTCCCGTTCGAAGGCAGTATATCGCGGACAGATAACTATACCGCAAGCAATCAAACAAGCCGATCCTGCATATATAACTGCACATTTTGGTAAATGGCACATTGGCTCAATTCGGCCAGATGAAGCGGGCTTCGATGTGACTGAAAACATGAAAGGCACGGGCAATGGGGAAGGGGACTACATGGATGACATGAAAACACATTTACCAGATGAAGACCCCAAGCGAATTTTTTCTCTAACAGCTATGAGTAAAGACTTTATCGCTGAGCAAGTTAAGGCCGATCGACCTTTTTTCCTGCAACTCTCGCATTACTCCGTGCACATATGGCACGATTCTTTACAACAGACACGTGACAAATACCGCACCCTTCCACGCCCATCGAAGGCGGTGGATTCAGATTATCTTCCAGAAGAACAGATACCTGACTTCAAGCACAATTGGTTGCTTAATTATGCTGCTATGCTCGATGACACGGATCGCGCTTTTGGTGATCTGCTCAACCATCTAGATATTCTTGGAATTAGCGATAATACCTATGTGGTCTTCACCTCAGATAATGGCGGAGGCTTGCGCGGTAATAAACCTCTGCGGGGTGCTAAAGCAGATTTAACCGAGGGCGGCATCCGCGTGCCTTTCGTCGTTCGTGGGCCAAATATCCCACGTGGCAGTTATTGTTCTTTGCCCACAGCGGGTTGGGACTTATTACCGACTTTTTATGAACTCGCGGGTGGTACTAAGAGCTTACCTAAAGCTCTCGACGGAGTGAGTCTTGCAAATGCATTTCTTAGAGGTGACTCTGCGCTAATTAATCGTCCTAATGATGCACTTATATTTCACTTTCCTTGGTACAACGGTGAGCCTGAATCTGCGATTCGTAGTGGTGATTACAAACTACTAAAGAATCTAGATAGCGGTCAGGCTACTCTTTATAATGTAAAAAGTGACTATGCCGAACAAAATGACCTAGCACTTGCTAAGTCAGAGTTATTTTCGACTTTAGAAAGGCAAATGGACGAATACCTAGCTTCGGTTGGAGCGGAAAAAGTGAATGAATTACGCGCAGTCTTTTTAAATAACATTGAAAATAGCTGGATGAATAACGCCAAAATGCGTGCAGACAGATTTCGCTCCGCAGCCTCTGCAGGGGATCCGCGCGCGCAGATGGAACTAGCTAAGGCAGAGAAGTATGTAGTATGGCTAGAAGAGCAGGTCATCTTTACACGCAAGCGTATGGCTACATCTCAATCAGAGCGCTAGAAGGTCTTATTAGTTTTAATTATACGTTATAGAAAATTGTAGAAGTAACTAAAAATTCATGTTGTTTTTAATATTTCAACTTACTTATATGTCGTGATAAGACAAATTATATGCGTAATTAGACATTGATTAGATATCATTATTACACTACTATGTTAAATTATCGTAAATACCCTTTGTATCATGTTACCAGTAAAGCATTTTAATTTTTTAAAAAACCTGACATTTTGTTTTGGTTCATGCGTTTTCATGCTATCACAGCTCAGCGCTCAAATAGCCACCTTTAGTGAAGATTTCACAGGCGATTCTTTAGTTGGTTGGAATACTTTCGGTACAGGCGGTACTCTTGACACGGTTGATGATGTATATACTATGGAAGCTATCCAAGGTAGCCAATCACCATACTTAAATCGTCCTGGTAGTGGACCAGTTACTACCATGAGTGATTACACGGCCACAATTAGTTTTGATATGATTAACTTTAAGGGCGGTGGTGCTTCTGGAGCTAGCGCAGATTTTAGAATGCATACCAACGGTGAAGATGGTAGAATCGAATTCAAGGTCAACCCATGGGGTAATGTGAATATTACGCACAGCGATTATCGTACTTCTGGTGGATGGACCATCACTAACTTAGCTGGAGATAACGCACTTTCAGTAGGTACATCCAACATACAAAATGGCAGTTCGTTAACTATACAGCAAAAGTACACTGTATCTACCGACAGTTTTGAATGGTCATATGCATTTAACGACGATGCATTGACCTCATTATATACCAACAGTTTAGGTGCTACTGGATCAGACGGTTTTGGTGATACAATTACTGGAATATCTTTTCAATCGAACGCTAAAATGGTGGAAATCAGTTACGGTCAATGGAGTGACGTGTCTCCCGCAGCAGAAATTGATATAACAAGTTTTTCAGTCGTTGTTCCAGAACCAAATACATATGCTTTGATTGCAGGTATGTTGGTATTATCTTCAGTGGTGATACGCCGCCGCAAGTAAGTTAAGATACTTATCTTGGGGTATTTCATATGAAATGCCCTTTTTTGTATCCATTGACAAGCGACGATTGATTCAAGTTTTGTTCGGTATTTCATCTGTTATTTTAAGTGATAGGATAGCTTCCATCCTACTCATATAATACAACTTCGTTGGTATCAGTTTGGCTCACGTTGGGGTCGTTCCAAAGGTGCCGCATTACTGTGTGCGTACTCTGTAGAAGGCCTCAATCTTACTGCTTTGACTATCGATAATATCAAAGAAGTAGGGTGTGAGACTACTGCTTATCTCGCTGTTTTTTGTCTCTTCGCCATCTGTAGTTTGGTAGCGGTAGACTTCTTGAAAATTTGCGGGGCTTAAGCTGTCAGAACGCTCGAGGATGACCGTGGTATTTGCGAGGAATTCGTTGCCGAGACCAAAGTTAAGCTGTACTCCTGTCTCAAGCTTAGTTAGGCGTAGACTCTGACTGAGTAAATCGCTTTGACTAGCCTCTGATAGTTCGACTGCTAAGCTAACACTGGTGCTATCTTGCGCTACATAAGCGATATGTCCAGGTGCGGCTTGATTGCTAAAAGTATTGGGGGCGCTCATGATGGCTTTACCCTCCAGCCATGGCTGGATGTGGACCGTTTGAGCGCTGTCGCTATGAACCTTTACAGTCTTTGTGCTCGATATGCCGTTATCGATTCGCTCGACTCGCACATGCGTCCAGTTTGTGGATGCACCGTCACTAACTGGAACATAAGCTTCCATGTAATCCCAAGCTAGTGGTAGGTTGTCGGCGACGGTAAAGCTATTATCCACCACAGAGTATTCTAAGCCGAAAATTCCCTCTAATATGACTAATATTTTACCCGCATTAAAATTAGAGTATTGATCACCAAAGAGCTCGTAATTACGATTGATGGCTTCTGGGGCGATAGGAATGCCCCATTTCATATTATAATTTTTGAGGTGCTCGAGCGCGAATTCAGTAGCGCGGTCATCGACGTTCGTAGCAAACATACCAAGTAGCATAAAGGTATTGGTATCAGGAGTAATGAAAAAGGCGTTTTCAGATATTTCATTCCATGCATTACGCGGTTTGACTGCGAGCAGTCCCGTGCTTAGGTGGCCGCTTGCATCACTAAGATAACCATTAGCCCCATCAACTGCCCATGTTTCTACCATCGCTCGGGCTTTATCATTAGGGAAATTCTTAGTGAGTAGGTAGCCAAATGAAGTCCAAGATTGATCACTGCCAAAAGCGAAATAATTGCTCCGACCGTGATTCGTCCATGCATAGTTAAACCAATTTTCAAAATTTGCGCTACCCACTACAGTTTGCCAATGTTCCGCCTCTGATTGGGGGTAGCCAAGTTCTTGCGACATCAAGCCAAGGATGTCGGCAGCGGCGTACTGTTGCCCCCAAAACCCAGGTATTGTGTTCCACATTAGGTCGCGGTAGAAAGTATATGCTTCAGATAGAAAGTTCAGATCACCGGAGTGTTGGTAAATTTGCCATGCGCCAGATACATGAGAGGTAACTCCGCCCATAAGACCCGAATACCAAGTCTTTCCTAAGTTATCTGCTGGAATGCGACCAGTGGTTAAATCGGCATGTTCGAGCATAGTCTTCCAGCGTAGAACATTGCCATTTGCGTAAGCTTGTTTATCTACTATCCAGGAGCTAACTGGTATTTGCATCGCTGCGTCGTAGCGGTGCATACCGAGGAAATTATTTACTGCAGTCTGAGTGTGAGGGTAAAAATTTGGGTTCTCATCGCTCAAATCGATGTAGTACATCATATAAATTGCCCACAGAAAGTAGTATACTTGAACGATATCTTCGTCCGAGCAGCGGAAGTAGGGTATTTGATTATTGAGCAAACCGTTCATGTAGTCGGTCTTTGCCTGCAGGTTGCTTTGCGGTGCAGTGAGCACTGCTTTAGCCTCAGCAATGGCAGTGCCTCCATTATCGTGCATAGTCCATGTTAACGATAGACCGTTTGCATCGCAGGGAACTGTAAATGTGTAGAATTGTTGCCCAGTAATAGCAGTGCTGTTAGTATAATTTTGAAGAGCTTTAGAGGCGCTAATGACGGTACTCATGCCATCATACATCATGACTCCAGACACTTGGTTATTTTCGGTTGGTTTTACTAGATTTACGCCCCCTTCTACTATATGAACGACATTATTAGTGACATCAAAATTACAGGTGGCGGTCGTACTTTGGGTCACGCCTTCTTTATAAAAGCTTTGTCCTGCAAATTCTAGGATCACGGCTTGGTCGGAGGTAATAATAGAGCAAGCGGTATCATTAAGCGCTATGAATTTGTCTTCTCGAATGTTCACACCAGCAACTTGGTACTCGCATATCATGCGGTCTGGTCGCCAATACATTGCAGTAGGAGCTGGATTTTCGTATCGTTCGCCATCGATAATAACAGTGCCGTAGGCAACTTTGGTGTGTTTATAAAACTCCCATCCTGTTAAATCATGTCCGTAACCAGTTTCTGGGTCTTGAACCATTCCATAGCCTCGACTACGCAAGTCATTGTGAAATGGGTGGGTGAAACCAATGGTGTCATTTTCGGAAATATACCATGATGGAGTAAATCCACCGATATAATAAGTTTTATTTCCGGCTAAGAATCCGTGCTTCTTGCCTTGGATTTCCTGACTTAGCATCGAACAATAATCTGTGAAGGGTGGTGCGATGTTTACACAGTTTACACTTGAATCTGTCGTAAATGACCAAACTACTCCAGTATTGACGGTGTTACCTTGAGTGGCATCAACACGCCAATAATAGTCTTGCCCATCTTCAATATCAACATTTGCAAGCGTGTATTGGCGACTATTGCCATTAAGTGTTGCCACCAATGGAGGATCTGTATCGGTACCAAAATAAACATGATATGCTTCGGCGCCACTGGCGCCGCTCCAGCGAAGAGCACTTAGTGACCCCGCACAAACGATGCTTGTGGATGCAGGGTTTGGACTGGTAGTTACAGCTGTAAAATCTGCATTAGTGATAAGTGTGGTTTTGCCGTTATTGATAGTGTCGAAGTCGAGTTGAAAGCTTCGGTGGCTGTCGGTCGTGATGTAGCCCAAATCGATGTAATTTTGTAGTTGGCTAGTTTGGTTGCCGCTGATGCGCAATTCGCCTTCTGTTATATAGATAGAGCCAATGCCGCCATCGGCTCCGATTAGCCTATTGCCGATTTGCAGGTATGCTGCTGTGACTGTTCCGCCTAGCAGTCTTAACTCTCCTTGGCCGATACTGCTAGTATCTGTATTGCTGCTGAATTGTTGAGGGATACTTAATGTGCCGGCGATTGTGACTGTTCCATCTGAAACTGTTAAAGTTCCATTACCACCATGTTGGTTGCTACGACCAATGTCCAGCCATTGGCAGTTTAGGCTGCCGCCGCTAATAGTTGCTGAATTGGTAACCCCATACATACCAAGCATAAAACCACGGCAAGTCGCGTTGGTACTTGAATCGATTTGTACATGAGTCTCGTCTTTATCGAAAGCTGCTCCTTCAGTGCTGGAACTAGGAATGTTACCAGATGTCCAGTTTTCGGAGTTGTTCCAATTGCTGTCATTGCCGCTGCCGGCATAGGAAATGTCTTGAGCCGAAAGAACTGCCTGAGTCGCAATGAGAGCGCAAAGGAGTCGCCTAAAATAAGATTTTCGTACTTGGTATTCAGAAATCATGACTCAGGGTACAGTATTTTAGAATAAACACATAAATTATACATCACTGATTGGCTACTTAAAATGGATGAAGGCGACATCAACGTATTAATTTGTGACATTTTAAGACAATTAGTGCTGTTAATAATTAGTGTCAGTTTAGGATATAGTTTTATCGCTTACAGACATTGCACATAAAGGCTAATTTAGATATTATTATTTTTACTAATTATTTATGAAAAAAATCGCGCTTGGATTGTTACTCAGTTTTCTGCTGTTGATCTGTTTGCTTAGTTATAATCGAGTAATGGCCGTTAGTAGTGCGCCAAACTTTATTATCATCTATGTGGATGATTTAGGCTGGGCGGATACCTCGGTCGCTATGATGGCCGGAGAGGCAGGGTCCAAGAGTGACTTTTACCAGACGCCTAATTTAGAAAAACTTGCCGCTCGTGGCATGGTTTTTTCAAATGCTTATTCTCCGGCTCCAACCTGCACCCCTTCGCGTAAGAGTATTCAATTTGGTAAGACTCCAGGACGTTTAAAATACTCCTTCGTACACGACGTATTGGCCATCAAGCGTGGACTCTCATGGCATGAACAGACCTCTATGGCTGACGTACTAAAGCAGAGTGGTCACAACTATAAAACAGCGCATTTTGGTAAGGGGATGGCAGCTAAAGAGTATATGAAGCAAATCGGCTATGACATTACTGATGAATTTGATATTGGGCCTAATGGTAATTTTCACGGTGAGTACGTTGATATCAAAAGTCGTGCCCCTTTGCCCGCAGATGATCCTAAACGCCTACGATCCTTGGCAGAAAGGTCCTTAAATTTCGTCAAGGAATACGCTGGCAAGCAGCCATTTTTTTTGATGGTATCTCACTATGCGGTGCATGTTCCTCATGCTGCGAGTCCAGAGTTAATAGAAAAATACCGCAATTTACCGCGTGGGCAATATTGTCATGACGATGATTACTTACCAGAGGATCAAATTTCTGCGGGACGTAAGAATTCTCACTGGCGACTTCAATATGCAGCCATGATCGATGAGATAGATATGGGCATGGGTGCTTTAATGGATACCCTGCAAACCAAAGGTGAACTAGATAACACTTATATTATTTACACTTCCGATAACGGTGGAGGGTTAAATCCAAATGGATCTTTACGTGGTAGTAAGGCGACCCTTTTTGAAGGTGGTATTCGTGTGCCAATGGTCGTTGCAGGTCCTGGCGTAAAAGCAGGAGTACAATGTGATGTTCCCGTTGCCCAATGGGATTTTATGCCTACGTTTCATGATTTATGTGGAAGTAAAGAGCTACTACCAGCAGATCTGGATGGTGGTAGCTTGCGTGAAGTTTTAGAAAACGGTAACCGAGCAAAAGTAGAGCGACCAGTTGAAGCAATGGTCTTCCATTACCCTTGTTATTTCGCTCCACCGCTTAGTGTTATTCGTCTAGGTGATTATAAATATATGAAGCACTTGCTTACTGGTGATACAAAATTGTTTAATCTTAGCACTGATTATACCGAATTGGAAGATTTGTCGGGAACGATGCCAGAATTAGAGCTTACATTAGATAAAGCATTGTTAGATTACCTTACAAGCATCGATGCCGAGGACATACAAGATGTCTATCAAGCGAGGCTGGAGCAATTGGATGAATTTGAAGCTCAGGCAAAGGCTGTGCATGCGCGAACTTTGTCACGCTTGGATCCGGTCACTGATGCGCTTGCTATTACTCGAGCAGATAAGAGGTTGGCAGCGGATGTCCAACGCTTTGCTAATAACCGTATTGAAGTTGAACGTAACCGTAATTCTGACCATTGGTCTGGAGGGCTGAATCGCTAAGTTTTTCTGATTCATGTCCAAAAAAGTTAAAATATGATGTGTTCAAGTAATCGCCGCTCCTTTCTAAGACGCGGGGCGTTAATTAGTAGTGCAGTTACACTTGGTTTCCCACACATTGCGTTATCAAAGGATCAAATAAAATTACGTGTTGCGGTGATTGGTCTTGGGCAACGCTCAGAGTACGCTTTTCGTAGCCTGCATAGAGAGCAGATCACTGCTTTGTGTGATGTAGATACTCGAACTTTTGATCAAGTAGTGGACAAGCGGCGTATGCAACACACACCAGTCGAGCTTTGGCCACTTGCCAAACGATTTGAGGATTATCGTGAGCTTTTCGAATATCCACAGCTTTTTGATGCGGTATGGATCGCAACGCCGGACCACCATCATTTTCCTGCGGCAATTAGAGCTATAAAAGCGGGCAAAGCGGTTTATTGTGAGAAGCCACTTGCTTGGTCAGTAATCGAGTGTCAGCAACTAGCAGATGCTGCGCGTAACTACGAAGTAGCGACACAGATGGGTAATCAGGGCATGGCTAATATGGGTTGGCGAATGGGACGTACCTATTATGAAAAAGGCTTATTAGGCGATATTCTTGAGGTTCACACCTATACTGGCACACGTTTTGACCGACCACTTGAGCGCTATCTTGGAAGTGATCCAGTGCCATCTGGGCTTAATTGGGACCTATGGCTTGGACCAGCGCCCGCGCGCCCGTATCTGGAAAGTGTCTATCATCCTTTTGAATGGAGGGGAGTACGTGATTTTGGTAATGGCGCCCTAGGCGACTGGAGTTGTCACTTGATGAACGGATTTTACAAGATTCTCGAGCCCGATTATCCAAGCTCGGTGGAATGCTTGGAAAAACGTGAATATGCCGACCGAACCTATGCTGCAGGATATACATTGCGTTATGAGTATCCTTCGAAAAAAGGACGTCCAAGTTTCAGTTCTTACTGGTACAATGGAGCATGCGCCCCTCCACGTCCAAAGGCGCTTGAAGTTGGTAGAAACCTCGGCGGAATTGGGTCCTATTTGGTAGGCACTAAGGGGACGCTCTGGCTTAAAGGTGGTTATGTGGAGTCACCTATATTGCTACCCGAGACTTTTCGGCGTAAAATAGGTCGCATAGAGTGCGCAGTGCCGCGCTCCAACCATGTCGAAGAATTTATCCAAGCTGCGAAAGGAGTCACTGCCTACGATGCGACCTTATCTCATTTTGGATACTCTGGGCCGATGACTGCTGGCGCCTTATTCGGAAATATAGCCACATATTTTGATGGTAAGTTGGAATACGATCCAGTTACACGCCGCTTTACAAATATCGAAGTTGCGAACAAGTGGTTGCAACGCAAAAACCCGCGTGCTGGTTGGTATGTGTAGTATTAGTTTGAGTGCCACACAAATAATTAAAGAAATACCTTCAATGAGTAATTTGTGCGCCGGATTAAGTCTTTTAGAGCTTACAGAGTTGGCTCAAATTGCCTGTAGCGTAGGGTAGATAAACCATCTTGCTGGTTATCAATAATGAAAACAAGTGTATGTAAATTATCGCGGTGTCCCCAGCCATTAGAATAAGATGGACTCCAGGTTAGGTCTTCGGGGTTCTGAGCGATAATA
>JAKVCN010000025.1 GCA_022448585.1 Puniceicoccaceae bacterium
CGAGCATCTGGACGTATTGAGCGAGCAACTCGTAGCATCTTTTCTGAAACTTGGGCTGGACCTCCTATCGATTCAAACCAACGCCGCACGCCCTCTCTTTTATCACGCCACTTGATTCCAATTGCCTCATTGTAAACGTCCCATTCATCAATCTCTGGATACCCTTCGAGTAACCGGCGAATATGATGCATTACATCTGCATCAATTTCAGAAATATCTCGATTAAAATCAGTCATAAAATCGGGCATCACTTCATGCCACATCAGAGGATGTCCACGTAATCTCATACCTTGTTCTTTCGCCCAATTCAATTTTTCTCTAGAGTCTTGGTTGTATTGCCAATTGCGTGGTTTTTTTTCGTGTACTGCCCAGTAAAAATCAATTGTTGCGTAGTTGAAGAGTTGTGCAAAAAGCGTTTTAAAATCTGAATACCATTGCATTTTGGGCGCTTGCCAATCGGATGCTAAAGAACCACCAAACTGAAAAGCATGCTCAGTTTGCTCTAAGTGATACTTGCTACTTGCAGGTAATAATGATCCATCTGGTAGATGTATTAGTAGCTGTAAGTCGCCCATTCTATGCATCTTTATTCTTTCCTTCGCACCAAATAGATCCCATGGCGAATGCACCTCTGCATGAGCGCATAATGCCAAATAGAATAATCCCATTAAACTAAATAATTTTATCATACGTAATCTAGGCTAACAGCACAATGACACGAAAAACTAGGAATAATTAGGCTACCCTCGTTACCATTCCATGAAATTGGTAGAGTAATTTTATCCGGTAAAAGACGCGCAGAAATTATTTTTTCTGGTAGATTAAACCGCAGTGGAACATCGTACAAAGGTGGCATATCTTCAATAACCTCGCAGTTGCCTCGTTGCATTGGTGGTGCATAAAGCAAATGCGCTACGTATCGATGCTTTTGTGCTTGGCTTAAAAACGCCAAACGTCCGGCACTAGGCATCGATGTTTTTATCATAGGCACGATTTTTACTAATCGCAGTACATTAATAAATAAGTCACGATGCAATCGAGCGCCATGCTTCATATACATCCAATCTAATTCTGGAGCTATGTAAATTATAGTACCATTACGAATAATAGCTGGATGAGCGAGCTCCTCGATACGGTATGGAGTATTTTGGTGAGAGCAATAGTGCTCTCCCGTACGACTAAAATATGGATCATAGATTTTTGCGAGTATTTCAGTTCCAGAGTGTGGTTTAAAACGACGAGTCGACTTAAAATTTAAGAAAGGACTATTCACTAAATTTTTCGATAAATCCTCTTTTACAGAAATATAGTCACAATCAAAATTAGATTCCCCTAAAAATTCTGCTCCTATATTTATTATTGGAGCATCGTTACAGCAAGATAGAGCACCACCACCAAGAACGATCAAATGGCCTCCACTATCTGCGAAGGCGTTGAGCTTTCGTGCATCATCATTTTTCAGACAAGTTGAACCGGGAACTATTACCACTGAATATCGACTCAGATCTTCAGAAAAATTAGCAATTTCAAAATTGATTTGATTTTCCAAAAGAATTTTTGCCATTCCTTCATCGTGAATCGCACTAAAAGTACGCCACAAGCCTATTCTAGAAACTGGTAATCCACCTATGCCATATTCCTCAATTTTTTTTACATAAGCATAGGCAATTCCTATATTAGCATAAGTAGCACTATCCATTAGACCGCTTGGATGTAATTGGTCACCGAAATTACAAGCAGCGCCCCAAGCTATCATCGAAGCTGCCTCATAACGTATAGCGTCCGCATGCTTGAATCCACCAAACTCCCCCCACGCGGTGTGAAACTTTCCGCTCATTGCAGCAATCTTATAACCAGATTGCAGAAAGTATTTAGATTGTATCGGCAATTTATCATAGCCACCCCAAACTGTTGGTAGGTCCTCAAGGTCCTGAATAGAATTATTTTTAAACATTTCTTGCCTAAAATTAGCACTCGAATCAATCGCAGTAGTACCATTAAAAAAGACATTAGCTTCTGGATGATAACTAGTAATTAATTCGCATACAGACTCGCAGTGATCACTCATCTTTTCTGCATAAAAGACCTCAATTGCATTTGCATCCAAGCAATCAATTTGAGCATTTTTCATGTCTCTAAGGCAAGATTCACAAAAGCAATGCCTGTGTACTTGATATATATCAAACCAAAATCCATCGGGTGAATATCGCTGACACAGATCACGTACTTGGGACATTACAAGCTCATGATATCCAGTATTAGGGCATAAAAATTTCCAGTAATAATTCGGTAAAGGATCGCTCGACTTTGATTTTTCTTCTAGGGTAGCGTTGGTAACGATTTTCCCATCAAGATCACGAACACACCACTCAGGATGAGACTCAGCATCATTAGCTGACCACCCAAAAGTAAAGTAAATTTGCACCTTTACTCCAATCTCCTTGCAAGCTTCAATCTGCGATCCTAATAAATCAAAATTTAAATTTGGATGGATATTTCCTGCCTTCGTTGGATAATAAAACCAACTGTGATGGCACTTCGCGAATAAATTGACCGCATCTACGTGGGCTAATTTTAACGTGGACTGAAACTGCTCCTTAGAAAACTTATTTCCTATATCAAAAAGGTGCTCCGAGGTATGAAAGTCTAGGTGAACCTGCCTTTTTCCTACGAGTTGGTGGATTGCGTGACCAGTTGTACTCATATAAATACTGGCTAAAAATAACTATGTGTCACAGCAACTTAACCAATCCCATAGAATCAATGCTCACACTATTCTGTTTCGACCAATTAGCATCAGTGAAGAATTTAAGGTGACTTAGAGAAGTAGCACTAAAGTCAGAAACAACTTTTAATTGCGTACCATTAATCCTATAAATAACAGTGTCCGTATCTAAGTTGAAATCGATAACTACGCTTGTTGGTGCATCTTTTGTAAGTGAGCTTACATGTCCTGCATAATCGTAGCCTCTTCCTTGATAGCCTGTAGTAGTAACAGCAGATAAACGAATCTTCGACTCGGTTGAGCTATGAGGAAATAAATGTAATGAAACAACACGCTTCCCACTTGTATCGACGACTTCAAAGCCGAGAGAACCCTTACTAGTTGAATCTAAATTCCATTTAGAAAATTCTAAGACAAGCTGATAACGCCCTGTGGTCTTGGCACCCGTAGCAAATCCACTTGCTGCAACTTTTCGATAGGCAGATCCAGCACCATTAATAACAAACTGACCCGCACCGTTGGCGCCCATTCCGGGAACCTTACCATGATTCCACAAGCTGGCATGAGTTCCAGTATTTTTAATGCCACCTTTACCATTATCAAACGAGGCGCCACTAAGATCTGTATTAAAATCCCAATACTCTAATCGAGTCTCTGCATAGCACAAATGAGTGATTAATAAAGAAATCAGATAGAACAAATACCGCATAAGATGTTATAAGGGGGATAAGAGATAATGTGAATATAATAGTACTATAATTCAGCAGACTTACTATTTCGACAACCGTAAAATTGAGTGATACAGGCATAACGGTGATACTATTGGCTAAATTGCTCAACGAATAGATTATAAGAAAACAAAAACATTCCAAGCTAGTATTGAAAAAGTCATATATATGAACTTGAAAAATAAATAATGTGCTAAGCACTGTAGTAACAGTTAGCTAGAAACTAATTGGTGTATAAAACTCAAATAGTATCTGAAATTACTTTTTTTCTATTCTCTAGATCGGCTAAGATTTGGCTGAAACGCGCTCCATCTAATTTATAGAAAAGTAGTGCTACAATACATGCAACTGAGCATCCTGCAGGAACTAAATTGTATAACCAAATAACAGCCGTTCGGGATGCATCATTAAGCTCAGTATTAGCTACATAACCAGATTTCTGTAAAACCATCATTGAAAATGCGCCGCCAAGGGCCATACCAGCTTTAAAGGCAAACGAGAAAAATGCGAAAGGAATTCCCTCAGAACGTATACCAGTCTTCCAATGACCATACTCAACAGTATCTGGAACCATCCCCCATTGACAGCAAGAGCAAAACATCATCGCAGTGGAGGCCAACATAGATACTGCCGTAAACGTTTGGAAAGCATCTCCCGGAAGAAAATGGCGAACTAAATTTGCGACGACTACAATAGTACTTCCTAGGATAAAGACATTACGCTTACCGTAACACTTAGTAAGTATCGGAGTTAAGATAACACCGAACACATTAGCTGGAAGCATATATCCAAAGAAAAGAGAATACAAATTAGTATTACCTAAAATATACTTAAAGTAGTACAGAGCTACCGAGTTCGCAATGACCCAGATACACGTATTAAAAAACATCGCAGAACCTAAAATTAGAAGCATTTTATTTGAAAAAATAATTCTAAATATATCGGTTAATTTATATTTCTCAGGGATAAAATCCAAACGTTCCTTAGACTTTATACCTACGTAAATAAGTATTAAGCTAGATATAATTGAATAGAGCACAGCAAGTGCAAAAAATCCGCTCGCTTCACTATCTGGGAAAAAACGATCGAGAAAAGGGCGGGTGCCAATATTGACGATACTCATCGCAATAATAACCGCAAAAAACATTCGAAGCGTCGAAATTAAAGCACGTTCTTGTTGGTCTTGAGTCATGACTGCGCTGATGGAAGAATAAGGCAGACCAACTGCAGTAAATACCATTCCATGTAATATGTATGTCACATACGCGTAGACTACTTTCATTTCTGTTGAAATTTCTGGCACATAAAAACACGCGATTAACAGTAAGTTTAGGGGAATCGCACCAAATATTACATAGGGACGAAAGCGGCCCCATCTTGTTCGAGTCTTATCTGCAATAAACCCCATTACAGGATCATTAAATGCGTCCCATGCGCGTGCTGCTAAAAGTAGTCCAGCGACATGACCAGGGGATATTCCGAAAACATCCGTGTAAAAGTATGCAAGAAAGAATCCTATTAATTGGAAGTTTAGATTTATTCCAAAATCTCCAATACTATAGTTTAAAATAGCAGTCTTTTTTAGTGGGGGCAGCATATGATGGTAATGATTAGGTGATTCAACTTTAGGGGCATGTATTTATTTGGGTGATGGTATATGGATGCAATAACAACTATCTGCGAGACTCTTCCATCCAGAGAAGATTCGTGACAATTCTAGGATAATAGAGACTACCAATAGGTTTTCCAGAGGCAAACTGGTCCGAGCATGCCTGAGATTTTGAGCCCTCTACCTCCCATTGAACATGAGCGGCATCGGCAGCTGATTCTCCACCATAATGTATACCTAGTATCTCGCGAACAATATACTGGTTCAAGCAGATTTTACTCATCCATGAATTATCTGCACTACTCGACAACTTCCATCCACCATCTTCATATAAACAAACTCCTGGTTGCAGTACATAATTTATATGTTTTTTAAGCATTTTTATATAACCAGCAAACTCGCCGGACTCACTTACGCAAGATTGCAGACCCATCTTCCATGGATAAATAAGGGCTTCTACTGCAGGAATAATTGCACTAGTATTACCATCCTCTAATACTGCAGGAAGAAAGCCTAGTTCTGTATCAAAAGAGTTTTCTAAAGTCTTTGAGGTCCTAACTGCGGCAACGTGGGCTTCACAAGCTAATGGAGACTCATCTAGCACAGTAAGCATCATCTCTAAAGCTAAATAAGAAGCCCAACACTTCCCAGCTAGATAGACATTTCTACGCGCTTGACCTAGAGAATGATCTAAAGAGTCATATGTAGTAATTTCTCCACCTCCTTGTGTGCGAGAGCTATCAAAACCCATAAGACCGTCTCGTAAATCTTCATTGGGATGGTCGCGATTGAGTAAACTCATCAAGCAACGTTGTAAAAGATCTTGATGGGTGACTAAGAAATCACTGTCTAAAGTTCTCGAGTAGTACAGACCTGCGCACAAAACCCAATTTGTGAGCTGCTCACAGGTCATGTAAGAAAAACACTTACGGTCGATCCCAATGCATTCATAGCATGAAAAGCCTGGGGGACTAAAATGATTAGCTACGCCCATATCATGACAGAATGAAATACCTCCATCAAATAACTCATCTGGCTTTCCAGGAGCGAAGACCTTATCTTCATAAGCGTAGCGGTTCACAAATTGTTCCAATACGTTACGAACTGTCCATGGATTGTGCTTTAACTCAAAAAAAATCATATCCACCGTTAAATCCAGAGTATTTATCATCAAATACTCTCCTTCATTTACCATCCATAATGGCTTTCCTTGTTGATCGACTAGCCATTCACTAGACCCATAATAACTTCGGGTTGCATGCGCTATAAGGAATTGCTGGTCCTTACTTAAACCGCTATTTATAAGATCTTCATCACGCTTATCAGCGACTGCAATATATGAATCTTGCTGCTCTAAAGCATAAGTAAAGACCTCAAAAATATCCTTAAAGTACTGCGTATACCAGTAGCTTGCCTCTAAGTTAAAACTTGCTTTTCCTGCTATATAGTAAGCAAGCGCAATTCGGATCGTACGACTCTGACCAGGTTGCACTTGAAAAGATATTCCTGCGACCGGCCCTAATGAGAAAGTTGGAGTTCTTTTAATACGCTCTAGGGCTTGCTCTACGCCAAATTCAACAAACTCTTCGACATCTTCTGCATCGCACCCAAAACCCATACGTTCACGAGTGACTGCTCCTTTGAACTTGCTTTTAGAAGATAATGGGGTCCATGGAGTCGTGCTCTCATGTGCAAAAAACCCCTCCCATAGCTCATTACTGTCGTTTTTAATAGTTAACTCGAGAAAACTTGCCGGAGTAGACGCAAATTTCAAAGCGTCCTTATTGGCAGTTTTAGGATCTGGTATAGAATCAAATGGAGTTGCTATTTTTATAGAAATTCCGGGTGCAGTAAAACAATCATTCGCCCAACCATATTGACGTTTTATTTCAGATGTACCAAATATTACAGCCGAGCTAGATTCATCTTCATCAGATTGACTATAACGCTCTGCATCATTTGAAAGACCTTTGTAAAAAGGCATGGTGTGCATTTTACCAGAGGCACTACGATAGCCAATAAATACTGCGCTATGTGCGGGACTACCTTTTTCCAAAGCTAACCCACCCTCTGCACCAAACATTCCAACGGTAAAAGATGCGTGAGCGCCCATCGGCGAGTGATGAGCGTGAAATGAATTAGAAATACTCATGAAAATAAAGTACTATGCATACTTAACGAATTAAATGACACTTAAAGCAAAGTAATAAAAGTATTACTTTCGTCGAGCTAGCTGATCAACGACTGGTGTAATAGAACTTTTATGTTCGAGGTACTTACTACAAAGAGCCAAGGCTATATCTGGATAGCTCTCTTTAACATTGAATGCCTCTGCAGGATCCTCGTCCAAGTTATAAATAGCTTTCAATTTAATTTCACCTTTTTCGGAAGCTTCATGATCAAAATGCCCCTTAAATGATCCTAAGCGAATCGCTTCAACGGTTTGTCTACGATAATAAATCATTTCATTACGTAGACTCTCTTGGCCATGCAACAGTGTATTTGATAGATCCAGACTATCCTCAATTTTTGTCGGCAAGTCGATATTCGCTAAAGAGCAAATTGTAGCAATCAAATCTAAAGTTGAACCAATACCATGTACGATCTTGGGTTCAATATTTTGAGGCCACCAAAAGATTGCAGGCTCACGCATACCTCCCTCCCAAGTAGTACCTTTGCCACCACGTAAAAGACCCGCACTACCTCCTTGCGTTTGAAACGGTAACCATGGACCATTGTCTGAGGTAAACACAACAAGCGTATGTTCTGAAATTTCTAATGATTCGAGGGTTTTAATAATCTGACCAACAGACCAGTCAATTTCTTCAATAACATCGCCATAAATTCCCGCAGTACTTCTACCTATAAATTTTTCAGACCTAAATAATGGCACATGCGGCATGCTGTGCGCTAAATAAAGAAAGAATGGCTTATCCGCATTGTCTTTAATAAATTCAACGGAGTGTTCGGTATACATTTTAGTCAATAAACTTTGATCGGGGCTACGCTTAATGATTTGATCTCCATGCATCAGAGGCACCCTCCAATACTCACTCTTTGGATCATCCCAATGTTTACCCGTATGCCAAAGGCCAAGCTCGCCGCCATTGAGTGCCGTAACAGTTTTACGATCTAGATCCATGTCATTACTGTAAGGAATTCCAAACCAATTATCGAAACCATGTTTTGTTGGAAGAAACTCTGGTAAATGACCTAAATGCCACTTACCCACCATGGCTGTAGCGTAGCCCTCCCCGCTAAGTAAATCTGCTATCGTAATTTCACTTTCAGGTAATCCACCAGTAGATTCAGGGAATAGAACTTGACTAACCGAGGAGCACATACCGTTACGAATCGGATATCGTCCAGTTAATAAGGCAGCTCGACTAGGAGTACAAACAGGAGCTGCCACATAAAAATTAGACCATTTTTGACCCTCATATGCAATACGATCTAAATATGGTGTGCGTATGGATGGATGACCATTATTGCTCATATCTCCATAGCCCATATCATCTGCAAAAATGATAACTACATTTGGGGTACGCGCTGTTAGATTACACGAAGAGTAAAAGCAAAAAAATAATAATACTGCTGCTACAGTATAGAATCTAAGGGATAGAAATATCATATTACTAGGTATGCTGATATGCGTATGTTGTACAATAAAAATGGGGTGATAGAGGGGACTTGAACCCCCGACCCCCGGAATCACAATCCGGTGCTCTAACCAACTGAGCTACTACCACCATAAAATGTACCCACTAGATAGGATCATACGGATCGGTTATAATTTTTCGAAGCATCGCCATGTCAATAGCGCTTTGAGAGAATTATACTTTTTTTTCGGAACCATTATGGCATAGGCTAGCTTTGCACTTGCTGGGAAAGAGACTATTTTAAATATTTAAGTTGATGAGTATGAGTTATAACTACGAATTAAATGATAAAAATTGCATCATTTTTGACCTGGATGGTACGCTTATAGATCATTTTGTAGCTATTACCCAAAGCATACATTATGTACAAAATATTCTAAAAATTCCAACCTCAACTAAGTATGAAGTTACAACTGCTGTAGGTGGAGGAATTGAGCTCACTTTAGAGCGCCTTATTGGCAAGGAAAATGTTACACTAGCTCTGCCCCTATTTGAAGAACACCTAGAGATGCACCTTTTTGATGGGTTATATGCACTACCTGGCGCTAGTTGGCTCTTAAAAAATCTACATGATAGTGGGAAAAAAATAGCTGTATTAACAAACAAATACGGACCTCATTCACGCTCAATACTTGACCACCTTGGTCTGTCAAAGTACATCACTGCTAACTTTGGTACCGGCGATACGCCGTACCGTAAGCCAAATCCTAAGTTTACTGCACATTTATTAACTACAATCAGCGCTTCTGCTAAAAAGAGCATATTTGTTGGTGATTCTCCCTTTGATTATGCTAGCGCTAATGCCTTAGCTATTCCTTGTCATATGGTAAGCACTGGTAGTCATACAGTAGAACAACTTAAATTAGAGACTAGTGCTTCTGGATATCATAAAGATTTATATGAACTTGGAAACCACTGTTTCAATCTGAAGGTACCAGACTTAGTATAATCATATTAGTTTTATCATGAATGAAATAATTTTACCGAAAGCGGTACTATGGGATTTAGATGGTACGCTCATTGATCAAACAACTAGCATCATTGAATGCTACACTGAAGTAATATCTAGTCTTGGATATACTCGCCCTGATCCAAATCAAATACGTCGCAGCCTAGGAGAGCCGATGATTTCTACCATGCAGCTCTTCGTTGAAGCAGAACATTTAGAAGATAGTTGTAAGATTTTTCGTAAGCGGTTTCCGGAAATGATGCTTGAAGATCTGATCGTTCTTCCTGGTGCCGAAAAATTAGTAAAATGGTTTGCAGACCGCGACATACCTCAAGCTATACTGACTAATAAACATGGAGAAACCGCACGTATGATAAGTAATCATCTAGGATTTTCAAAAAATATCTCTATATGTATAGGCAATGAAGATACTGCTTGGAATAAACCTCAGCCAGAACTCACAAACTACGTGCTAAAACTATTAAAATGCTCTGTTGATGCAGTCATAGTAATTGGTGACTCGCCAACTGACATTAAAACAGCAAAACTGGCTGGCATCGTATGTCACTGCGTGTCTACTGGGGCGCACAGCATAGAAGAACTCCATTATGCTGGAGCTGTCACTGCGCATCAATCTCTAGAACAATTAAGCGCAATATTTGAATCAATAAGTTCAAGCAATTAATATTGCGCAAATAGTATTTAATATGCGCTAAAATTCTAACTACCGCTTAACTATCTGCCCATGATCTACCGTTCCGCTGTGCGTTACTGACGGCAATACGACTGATTGTCGTCCAAGTATCGTACCAGGATTGAGAACGGCATTACACCCTACCTCAGAGTCATCTCCTAAAAAAGCGCCTAATTTTCGCAGGCCAGTATGGTGTACCTTTCCTAAAAAGTCCTTAACTTTTACCTCGGCCTGATCGAGGCGAAGATTAGAACAAATAACACCAGCACCCAGATGCGAGTTGTTTCCTAAAATACTATCACCTACATAGCTAAAGTGAGGAACTTTTGCATTCTCTAATAATAAGCAATTTTTAAACTCACACGAATTACCCAGTACCGAACCAGGTCCTACGATTACATTACCGCGAATAAATACTCCAGGACGCAAATCACAGTCCTCAGCAATATATACTGGTCCCCTAATACTACCGAATGCCGGCAGCTTTACAGATGGGTGAATAAAAACCGGCCCTTCTATCTCTAACCCAATAGGACATTTGAAATCATTCTTATTACCAGATAGGTCTTCTAATGCTAGTGTGATTGATGCTATCCACTGCCAAGGAGAAGCGCTACTTAAAAAGGCTTCTTTAAAAGGGATAGAATCTGGAAAATTAAAAAGTTCTGAAGCTTCCATAAAGACAGTAAATAGTAAATTTATTCGTGCGTGAACCTCAAAATACATGAATTGATAATCGAATTCTTGCTGTATTTAATCATTATAATAACAACTGCTATATGAAAGAACGCTGTGCATGACGTAAAAGAGAAGCCTAAAATGGTTGAACGTGCCATGCTTATAGGCATTACCCTGCCTGGCCAAGTAGAGTCCACTACACGGAGTCTATTAGACGAACTGCGAGAATTGGTAACAACTCTTAATATAGGAATCTGTCGAGAAAAAATGTTTACCATTCGTAAACCACAGGCAAAATATCTAATAGGCTCTGGCAAAGTAAATGATTTGATCGAAGAAGCACGTCTGCACGATTGTGATGTTATTATTTTTGATAATGAACTAACTCCTGCCCAGCAACGTAATTGGGAGCAAGCAGCCGAGGAAAAAATATTAGTGATTGATAGGCAAGAAGTCATACTCGATATATTTGGCTCTCGTGCTCAAACAAAAGAAGCAACTTTACAGGTTGAACTTGCTCGTCTCGAATACAATCTACCCCGGTTAAAAAGCGCATGGACACACTTAAGTAGGCAGCGTGGCGGTGGATCTGTACAGCGTGACGCAGGAGAAACACAACTAGAAATGGACCAGCGTATGGTACGCTCTCAAATCTCCAAGGTGAAGCGCGAACTAAAAACCGTAATCCAACACCGTAACCTACAAAGAAAGAAAAGAATGACCGTGCCTATTCCAACTTGTGCTATTGTTGGCTACACAAATGCAGGAAAGTCTTCCTTATTAAATAAATTAACTAATTCCGATATTCTTGCAGAAGATAAGCTCTTTGCTACGCTAGATCCTACCTCTAGGCGTTGCCCCTTACCAAGCGGTCAACCACTTGTTATGACCGACACTGTAGGCTTTGTTAGAAACCTTCCTCACCGACTAGTAGATGCATTTAAGGCTACCTTAGAAGAAGCAGTAGTTTCAAAGTTTCTTATACATGTTATCGATATTAATAGTCCTGAAATCGATGCTCACATGAGAACAACACTAGGCGTACTTAGAGAACTTGGAGCCGAAAAGAAACAAATTATTACTGTTTTTAATAAAGTCGATAGTGTACAAAATGTTAAGCTATATGATGATCTTCGTCTTCTTTTTCCTGAAGCACTTTTTGTAAGCGCTCATACTGGAGAAGGGATTGATGTATTGCTTAAGTATATTGAAACTATTTGTGAAGCTGAATTCTCGCAATTACGACTATTGATTCCTCATACTCGTTACGACTTAGTCGCAAAAATTCATCGAGAAGGAGGAGTGCGAAAAGAGGAAACTCGAGACGATGGTACTTATATGGTGGGATCAATACCTGAGCGTTTGATAAAAACGGTTACCCCATTCATCCTTAAAGAAACGACGCGCTAAATAAATTCTTAAAAATCTATCAGTTATTTGCTTATCACTAACGAACATCTATACATGTTACATACAGGTATGTATACTTCAATTGTTAAACAGCAATGCAAACATCGCCACATTTAGATCATAGTCATTATTTAATCACTGCTCTATGGGCACTAATCTTGGCCAAATGTTTCTTTTTTGAATATCTAATTTGTAGCTATTCTGTTCCCATCAATTCGGTGTTGTTTATATGGTCGTTGAGTATACTTATGTCTACGGTAGCTACAATAGTCTATTTTAGTACGCAAAATGGTGGCAAAGTACTACGATCTATTTGTTATGCACTAGGTAAAACTTGGATTTTTTGCGGTATATTTATTAGTGCTATTTTAATAACTGCGTATTTCTTAAATAGTATACCTACTAGTATTCTACCTGCTTGTATTGCAGTAATTCTAGCTCTTGGTAATATAGGTCAGTCGATACATACACGAAATATACGATTTATATATAGTTCACTTGGATGGTCTCTGAGTGCTGTGTTAGCATATCTAAGTACGCCTCCTCTGAACCTGCTCATATTTGCCTCATCGCTCACTCTTTTTACTGCTGCTCCTTATTTCCTTCTCTACAGAGCAAGAAGATTGGAGATTTATCGTGCTCTTAAAGCGCTTAACACATGAACAAAAGCAATAAATGTGACTCGACCTATACTCCACTCTCAGTAATTGTGTCTTATGGTCGAGAATATGGATGCTATATATGAAGAATTGCTACGCTTAAAAAGTGAGGGAGTCGATCGAATATTTATCAATTCTGACACTACAGAACTATTAAGTAATTTATCCAGGGCTAAGTCATCGAGCGAAAGTGAGCATACTGAATTAGGCGATAATAACGAACCAATAAAAAGTCATTCTAATCCGTCCATCCCAAAGACTGCAAAAAAGAAAGCAGATTTAGTTGTTGAAGAAACTAATACTTTATCACTAAAGCCGAAATCTATAAGTTTACCAAGCAGCGACAAAAAATCGCAAATGGATTGGCTGCGTAAACAAATTGAATCTTGTGCTACTTGTACTGCAGAGGTTCGAAGTGATGAAAAAATTGTTTTTGGATCGGGTGATGTAAATGCCGATATATTTTTCTGCAGTGATGCTCCAAATGAGGAGGAAGCTAGATCAGGAACTCCTTTAACAGGATCATTAGGAGACTTAATGTTTAAAATAATAAAAGCCATGGGACTCAAAAATGATTCTATCTATACCACCCACGTTGTAAAATGGCGTCCCAAACACTACAAAACAAGTGCCAACAGTGCACCAAATTTAGAGCAAATTGGTTTTTGCGCACCTTACTTACAGGCTCAAATCGCTGTCGTCATGCCCAAAGTTATTGTAGCACTAGGTAAAATATCTATAGCAGTGCTAACAAATCGAGATCCAACAAAAATCGTTATGAAAGATTTACGAGGTAAATGGGAAAATGTAGAAAATATACCAACAATTTTTACTTATCATCCATCTTACTTACTTTATAACAATACATTACGCGCTAAACGACAGTTCTGGGAAGACATGTTAGAAGTGATGCAAAAACTAAATCTACCCATTAGTCAAAAACAGAAAGAGTACTTTCTATATAAGTAGCTAAGCTAGCACTCATCGCTCTGCCTGCTATTATGAAAAGGAAAAATTAGTTATCCTTGAGAGGAGACAGCTTGTTCTTGGGTAAAAACCAACGCCTTACCATCTTCTTGTAAATCAACCTTTATTACTTCACCAGACTTGATAGTACCAGCAAGGATTGCCTCAGCCAAGGTATCCTCTAAATGCTTTTCAACTGCACGTCTCAGAGGTCTTGCACCGTACTTTTCGTCATACCCACTATCGATTAAGAACTCTTTAGCGGCATCCGAAAAAATGAATTCCAAACCCTTTTCTTTTAGTCGATCACACACACTCCTTAGCTCTAAATCTACAATTGACTGCATGTCATCACGTCCAAGGGATTTGAAAATCACTAAATCATTTAAGCGATTCAAAAACTCTGGTTTAAATACACGTTTCGTTTCATCGAGTATCTTCTCACGAATTTTTTCATACTCACTGTCAGCAGACTTCTCTACTCCAAATCCCATGGAAGTGTCTCTTTGAAGTATCTCTGCGCCTACATTGGAAGTCATTATTAATATAGTATTACGAAAATCAATTCTACGACCTAAGCTATCCGTCAAGCGCCCTTCTTCAAGTACCTGTAAAAGTAACTGAACTACATCTGGATGTGCTTTTTCAATCTCATCAAATAATACTACCGAGTACGGTTTGCGGCGTACTGCCTCAGTTAGTTGTCCACCCTCTTCATATCCTACATAACCTGGAGGTGAACCAACCAAACGAGAAACAGCAAACTTTTCCATATACTCAGACATATCGATCTGAATAATTGCGTCCTTGTCACCAAACATTTGTTCAGCAAGCACTTTAGCTAATAAAGTTTTACCAACTCCTGTCGGTCCAAGAAACATAAAAGACCCAATAGGACGCTTAGGATCTTTGAGATCGGCTCTTGAACGACGCAGCGCTTTTGATATTACCTCTGTTGCACGAACTTGTCCAATAACTTCGTTTTGTAATTCACTCTCTAACTTGAGAAGTTTTTTACTTTCTGCCTCCTCCATGCGCGACAATGGAATGCCCGTCCAAGCGGAAACTACCTGCAACATCTCATCCTCATCAACTACTATCTTAACTTCTTCACGAGACTTTTTCCAAGCCTCTATGGCATCAGACTTATTTTGACGAAGTTGCTTTTCCTCGTCACGATATTTGGCTGCCTCTTCAAAATTTTGTTTCGTGATAGCATCCTCCTTGCTACAACAAACCTCATCAATGGTAGAACTCATTTTGTCAATCTCAGCAGGACGCTTGAGCGATTCTATACGAGCACGTGCGCCAGCCTCGTCTAAAATATCAATCGCTTTATCTGGTAGAAAACGAGTCGTAATATATCGCTCAGAAAGTTTTGTTGCTGCATCAAGCGCTGCGTTTGTGAAAGAAACCTTGTGATGCTCTTCATATTTTCCACGGATACCTTTAAGAATCAAGATAGTATCTTCAATAGATGGTGCTTCTACCTTAACCGATTGGAAACGACGATCCAATGCACTGTCTTTTTCAATATATTTTCTATATTCAGCTAAAGTTGTCGCTCCTATGCACTGCAATTCTCCACGACTCAATGCTGGCTTAAAAATATTGGATGCGTCCATGGCACCTTCAGCAGCGCCTGCGCCCACGATTGTATGAAGTTCATCAATAAATATAATCACATTCTTCGCACGCTTGATTTCATCCATCACTGCTTTTATTCGTTCTTCAAACTGTCCACGATATTTAGTACCTGCTACCATTAATGCCAAATCAAGTGTAACTACACGTTTATCTGTGAGAATCTCAGGTACTGCGCCACTCGCTATCTCTTGAGCCAAACCCTCAACTAGAGCAGTTTTACCAACCCCAGCCTCACCAATTAAAACGGGATTGTTTTTCGTTCGCCGACACAAAATTTGTATCATACGGCGAATCTCATCTTTTCGCCCTACTACTGGATCTAATTCTCCGTTAACAGCAAGTTCAGTCAAATCACGGCCGAATGCTTTTAGTGCAGGAGACTTAGTCTCTTTTTTATCATCATCACTGTTTGAAGAAGCACCTGCTGAAGCTTCTTCAGATTCTCCCGAAAAGTTAGGATCCAGTTCCGATAAAATTTCATTGCGGCAGCGTTCAATATCCACATCTAAGGACTTGAGAACTCGGGCAGCAACCCCCTCACCTTCACGCAATAAACCAAGCAATATGTGCTCAGTTCCTACGTAAGAATGATTCAAAGCCTTTGCCTCCTTACCCGCTAGAGCGAGAACCTTTTTTACCCTTGGTGTGTAAGGAATATTTCCTGATGGCTTGCTCTCAGGGCCGGTGCCAACTTGTTTTTCTACCGCGCTTCGAACTGTCTGTAAATCGAGCCCCATTTTTTGCAGTACATTAACTGCAACACCTTGGCCAAGATTGATAAGACCAAGAAGTAGATGTTCGGTGCCTACGTAGTTGTGATGAAAGCGGTCTGCTTCCTTACGAGCTAGCGCAAGGACCTGTTGTGCGCGTGGTGTAAAATTATTCATAGGTTCCATAATAAGTATAATTAAGTGTTATGATAAATTTATTACCTTGTCAAAATCTAGTGATGGGAATTGCTTAAACTCTTCACGTAGCTTCTCTGCGCGAGCGCTATCGCGCAAGTCAGCATCTATGCCAGAATGCGCATCATATTGAACATGTCCTGGTTGGCACTCAATAAATAATCGATCGATGACTGCACGCTTATCTTCTGGCAATATTTCAAAATCAACTGCCAAACGCATTAGCGAAAGTAGATTCATTGCTTCATTAGACGACATAATGTGAGCATTACAAAGTGCGCCAAATCCACGCCCAATTTGATCTAGTAATTTACTGCGGTTTTCCTCTAAGCACTTAAATCTAGCGTTCACCTCATGATCAATGATCGTCTTCAAGACATTTCCTAATCGATCAAGAATCTGTGCTTCACTTTCGCCTAGTGTCTGCTGGTTCGATATTTGAAATACATGACCTGTAGCATCAGAACCCTCTCCAAAAAGTCCGCGAACTGCTATGCCTAACTGGTTTACAGCACGTATAACGCGCTCCATGTGCTCGGCAATCACCAAGCCTGGCAAATGCATCATCACTGAAGCACGAAGACCAGTACCTACATTTGTCGGACAAGCAGTAAGGTATCCAAAATTTGGATCATAAGCTAAATCAAGCAACCCCTCTAACTCGGTATCAAATATATCTATCTGCTTCCAAACAGACTTTAAATTAAAGCCTGCTTTTAAAAATTGTATACGTAAATGATCTTCTTCATTCACCATAACCGCACATGTCTGATCTTTGTTTATAAAAACACCAGTAGCTCTGTCATCACCACACAGCTCACGACTAATTAAATGTCGCTCTAATAATATTTGTTTCTCAAGATCATTAAGTGCGCCCAATTCATAGAAAAAGCCACTTTTCAATTTGGCTAATTGCATTAACTTCGATTGGCACTTTTTCAATACCTCGCTACGTTGTGACAAATTGGCACGTTCGGGAAAAGGTGAGTCAGCTAAATTCCGTGCTAGTCGAATGCGCGTGCTGAGTACAACCGGCGCTGCCTTTTTTGTACTCTGCGTTAGCTCTGCACGTTTATTATTTATGAGTGATTCAATCATTACGTACCTAGTTTTGCTTCATTACACCGCGATTCCTCTAAAGCCTTAATTTGATCTCTATATTTAGCTGCATCTTCGTAAGCCTCGTCTGCAACTGCCTGCGATAATGCACTATTAAGCTGTATGAGCTCTTGCTTGCTAGAAAGTCGACTAGACGCTACTTCAGGAATCTTGCCAATGTGCTCTTCACCAGTATGCATATCCTTTAAAACAGGCTTTATTAAAGGTGAAAAAGCGGTGTAACATTGCGCGCAACCCAAGCGTCCAGTACGACGAAAATCGTCCGTCTCAAATCCACAGTTAGGGCAAATTATGTGATTATCTTTCAGACCAGGAGTCATTACAGATTGAGTTAACAAGTCTGCTAGGGAAAACCCTTCTGGATTAGTAACACCTTTTTTCTGCGCACAAGATTCACACAAATCAACTTTGTGAATCTTATTATTAACTATCTGTGTTAAGTGCACAGTAGCCTCTTTATCACAAAGAGAACACTTTAAATTTTTAGCCATTGTAAGAGATTATGTAATAAAAATTAAAAAAAATGCTGGGTCAAACAGACACAAACTTATATAGAAATTTAACATAATTATATAATTATGCAAATACAGTGCCAATTAAGCTAATTACATCTCCAGCACTAGTAATTAATACACATGCAAGGGCGCGTTTATTATCCTGATTGCGTACTGCAAAGAAACTTAAAGCTTCGTACCCTCGATGCAGACGAGTTTACGAAAATACTCTAAAAATTTTGCAGTAATTGGTCCCGGTTTACCGAAACCTATTGGTCGAGCATCCACCTCTACAATTGGAATTATTTCGGCTGCTGTACCAGTTAAGAATAGTTCGTCTGCCACCCAAATATCGTAACGTGTAAGGTTTGCTTCCCGCCAGGCTATACCAAGTTCGTCCGCAATCGATAAAGCCGTACCGCGCGTGATACCTTTTAATGCTCCCGCACTTGATGCAGGCGTGATTAACTCTCCTTTGTGGATTACAAAAATATTATCACCGGTACATTCGGCTACAAATCCTTGATCATTAAGCATTATGGCTTCGTGATAACCTAGGTGTTGTGCCTCAATTTTTGCTAATATATTATTTAGGTAATTAAGCGATTTAACGGTTGGTGGGAGAGCTGCAGCGTTACAGCGTCGAGTCGGAACCGTTATAATCTTAAGGCCGTTATCATAAAATTCTTGCGGGTACAATTGTATCGTATCTGCAATGACTATCAGTTGAGGCTGATTGCAATTACTTATGGACAATCCAAGACTACCTACTCCACGAGTGACCACCAAGCGTATGTATCCGTCTGTTAAATTATTCGCACGGCAAGTCTCGCAGACTGCTTCAGCAATTTCTTTACGAGTCCAAGGTAAGTTCAACATTATCGCCTTCGCCGAATACTCGAGACGTTCCAAGTGCTCCTCTAACTTAAAAATACAACTATCATAAAGGCGAATACCCTCAAATATACCATCACCGTAGAGCAACCCATGGTCATATACAGATACCATGGCTTTGTCGCTATCCACTAACTGATCGTTTAAGTAAATTTTCATAAATTAAGATATACTTAGGCTATCGATGAATCACAGTCTACAATTAAAATTACTTACCTTGCTGGAATTGTAATTGCAAGTTTTCGACGATGCTTGGATCTGCCAATGTGCTAGTATTACCTAGTTCGCGACCTTCGGCAATATCGCGAAGCAGGCGTCTCATAATCTTACCCGATCGGGTCTTTGGTAAGTCAGATGAAAATAAGATACGTTCGGGACGTGCGAACTTGCCAATACTCTTGTCGACCATAGCCACTAATTGATTCCGTAAATCCTCACTGCAATCATGTCCTTCGATGACCGTAACAAAAGCAATTAACCCTTGACCTTTAATTTCGTGAGGAACGCCTACAACTGCCGATTCAGCTACTGCAGAGTGTTCTACAAAAACACTTTCTAGCTCGGCAGTTCCTATGCGGTGACCAGATACATTAACAACATCATCCACTCTACCTAAAATCCAAATGTACCCATCTTCATCCACTCGCGCACCGTCACCAGGAAAATAGTATCTTCCACCCCACTTGCACCAATAAGCGCTTTCATAGCGCTGCGCATCGCCATAAATTCCACGCATCATACCAGGCCAAGGCTTTTTAATAGCAAGTATGCCAGCATTAACTGATTCGCAGTTATCATTTAATACATCTGCATCAATACCAAAGAATGGTAGTGTTGCGCAACCAGGCTTGGTCGGGGTTGCCCCTGGTAGTGGAGTCAACATATGCCCACCAGTCTCGGTTTGCCACCAGGTATCAACTATCGGGCATCGCTCTGCTCCTATAACAGAATGATACCACATCCAAGCCTCAGGATTGATCGGTTCTCCTACCGTACCTAGTAGCCGTAGTGATGATAAGTCATTTTTCGTAACCCAATCATCGCCCCATTTCATAAATGCCCGAATTGCTGTGGGCGCTGTGTAAAAAATAGAGACTTTATAGTTTTCAATAATTTCCCAGAATCTACCTTCATCTGGATAATTGGGCGCACCCTCATACATCACTTGCGTGATGCAATTTTGCAAGATTCCATAAACAATATAAGTATGACCAGTAATCCAACCAACATCGGCTGTGCACCAATAGACGTCATCCGACTGCAAATCGAAAGTGTACTTAGCGGTTATGTAACTAAAAACCTGGTATCCTGCAGTTGTATGCATGATGCCCTTTGGCTTGCCAGTAGTACCACTGGTGTACAATAAAAAGAGCAAATCCTCTGCTTCCATCTCTTCAGCCTGGCAGATAGCATCTACATCTGCAGAAAGGTCATTATAGTATACGTCTCGTTCATTTTGCATCGGGCAATCGATTGCTTCATCGCCTCCACGTTCAACCACTAGAACATGATGGACGCATGCACAGTCCTGCACCCCAGCGTCAACAATCTTCTTTAATTCAAGAATCTTACCTCGACGATAACCACCATCTGCAGTAATCACTAGACTTGTTTGACTATCTAATACGCGATCACGAATTGAATCAGAGGAGAACCCTGCAAATATAACAGAGTGAACAGCTCCTATGCGTGCGCAAGCTAGCAGGGCTACCGCTAATTCAGGAATCATTGGTAAATAGATAGCAACTCGGTCACCCTTATGAACACCAAGACGCTTTAATACGTTCGCAAAGCGAGAGACCTCATCTAATAAATCAGCATAAGTGAGTACTCTTTTGTCACCAGGTTCTCCCTCCCATAAAATAGCTGTTTTGTCTCCTCTTCCTTCAGTTACATGTCGGTCTAAACAATTATAAGATAAATTAGTACGTGATCCATCAAACCATCTGTAAAAAGGCTTACTACTATCGTCTAGAACCGAGTCCCAGGGCTTAAACCAGTGTAAATCTCTAGCGACACCAGCCCAAAAGTTCTGAGGGTCTTGAATGCTTTTGTGGTACTGTTTATAGTAAGATTCCATACTGCCGATATGGGCGCTTTCAGCAAAGCTAGCGGTAGGCGGAAATTTACGGTTTTCGTTAGAGATTGATTCGTATGTGTTGGTAGTAGACATAATAAGTTATAGTAGTGATCGAGTAAATTGGTCAACGACTATCCATACTAACATGTAGCGAATGAAGGCTAGAAGTAAGGTCAATTGTAAACCCAAACAGAAAAGACAATAAGTCAGAATTTTGAATCCTATTGACAAGGATACAGCGCGCTCCCATTAACCAATTCTTTGCGTGTAATCACGCCAAAATAATGGAAAATTTTGCAGATCAGTGTCTCGATATGGCTCGTTCAATTTTGGGCCACAACTTACAATCTATAAGCGAACAGGGAATCATCGCCCCTGTTGCTGATGAAAGCTCTCGCTGCGACGAACCTGGTCACGCAGTGCTTGCAATCGGCGAGTATTACAGAGCTACTAATGACTCCACATTAGAGGGCTATGATCTTATAGATCTAGCAGCGCGCTGTATTACAGCACAAACATTTACTGAAGAAAAATTTGAAAATGGAATCGCCTATACTGCCTTAGGACTTCTCTCTTTCGGTCCGTCAAAGGAAAGAAACCAAATCTGGGAACGCTTAATGGACCCAACACGAGATCAACTAGACAAACTTTTACTAGAGCGCAATGACTATGAAAATCACTTCCAAAGCTTTAACATAGCAAAAGCGGTGACTCGTTTTAGTCTTGGACTTTCTAAGAAAGATGAAACAGGGCGCTTAATTAATCGCTTCATTGAACGCATCGAGTCGAATTCAAGTGGAGGATACTTTGATGATGCTGGTGGCAGCGAGTCTAGATTGGGTGGATGTTTCGATGTATATGGAGTGATGAGTTTTGTATTTATTCGTCAAGCCCTTCAACTACATGCCAATGTAAATTTACTTGAGCGACAACTACCGAGCCTTAGAACACATTCAGAGAAATATTTGAAGCTACTTCCTGACATGGTTCGCCAAGATGGAACTGGTTTTGCTTATGGCCGCTCCATAGGAGCTTATGGTCAGATGCACTGCATCAGCTTAATCCTTCAAGCGCTAAGAGATGATTGGATTCATCCAACTCAGCGCGATCTATATCTAGACACAGTGCGCCGCTTGTTTGTCAACTTCTTTGCTACCTATTTAGACCAAGAACATGGCTACTTAGTCATCCGAGATCAGCAACGAAACACTGTCCCCTATCACACAACAAGGATGGCTAACTTTGACGCGGCTAGGTATTTATGCCAATGGTCACGTCTCGCTCGAGCAACGGGCGGAAATTCAGCACCATCTGCAGTTGTTCCTGCACGCAAAGTTGGAAGATTTATAAATTTTGATAAATCCCACCGAAAAGAACAAGGACTCTTTCTTTATCAAGATGCCGAGAGCGGCCTTGCCTTCCAATTACCTCTTATTGGTAGTGCTCCACAAGGCCGTAATAAGTCAGATAATTTAGCTTTTCCTCACTCGCCTGGAATCTTTGATTGGCCGGTGGATCGCTATCTGCCAATCATGCTTCCAGAGCTAACTTTCGGGAAATCTGTGGTTCTTCCATCCTTTTATGGCAAAAACTGCACTACCAGTATAGGACTTCGTAATTCCTTATTATTTAAATATGACCAACCAGAACTCATTACTATTGATGAGAACTTTGTTAATGGACTAGGAAGCTGTAAAGTAACTTGGACCTTTCAAGGTAGTAAGATAAATTGCGAATTTTGCTTCAGTGTTAAACAGCAAGTTCAGCTGGATCGCATGCGCTATATAATGCCAATAGCAGCTCCACACAGCCAATATAGAGTTAGTACGACCCCTACACTTGGAGCGAAGGGTCACCGCACAAATGTAATAAAGGACGATTTTCAAGCGCAGTGGAAGGAGTTAGATACAGTTACAAATGATCCAAGTTTGCGCACCTATTACGGAAATATGCACTACCTGCAAATTCTAGAGCGTGATCATCCACTTACAATGCGACCCGGAGTACAGTACCGCTTAGCTTTGTCTTTTGAACCAGATATTGCTTTCGCTGATGAATAGACTTTAGTGTTTTATTATTGTTACACATTGATAATTTATTTCTAATAATTATCAGCAACATCTAGACGCCTCGATTCTTAAAACCTTAATTCGTATCACGTAAAAATGTTATCCACTCGCATTATACCATGCCTGGATGTGCATGCTGGAAGAGTTGTAAAGGGAGTCAATTTTGTCGACTTAGTTGATGCAGGTGATCCAGTCGAACAGGCAAAAGCTTACGAGCAGCAAGGTGCAGACGAACTTGTCTTTTTAGATATCACTGCTTCATGTGATCAGCGTAGCATTATCCATGATGTCGTGCAACGTACCGCAGAAGAGTGCTTTATGCCTCTTACAGTGGGAGGCGGGCTTCGCAATGTAGACGACATTCGCGATATGCTGAATGCAGGAGCAGACAAAGTCAGCTTAAATACAGCTGCTGTGCTCGATCCAAATCTAGTACAAGAGGCTTCTAAAAAGTTCGGCAATCAATGCATTGTTATAGCAATAGATGCGAAACGTAATGCTAACTCTGATGGCTGGGAAGTCTACACTCACGGAGGACGTAATCAAACTGATCAAGACGCAGTAGAATGGGCAAAGCGGGTCGTTCGACTCGGAGCAGGTGAAATTTTATTAACAAGTATGGATGCCGATGGCACAAAGGATGGTTATGATTTAGCTCTCACCCGCGCTATTAGCGATGCTGTAGAAGTTCCTGTCATCGCCTCTGGTGGAGCTGGTACACTGGATCATATAGCAGACGCAGTTACTGAAGGTAAGGCAAGCGCAGTCCTCGCAGCTTCAATTTTTCACTTTGGTACATATACAATCACTCAAACTAAAGCCCACTTAAAAGAGCGCGGAATTGCAGTAAGACTGTAAATGATCGGAACTTATGCGTACATTTATGTGATGTTGTCACTAACTCGTTAACGTAGCGGTGGAGTAGTCATTTTTTTGTACAATTATTTCAGATGAGCACTCCCTCCATCATAGACTGTCATACGCATTGCTTTTCAACCGTCATACGCAATAATCCGCGTTCATGGGCGATAGATAATGATGAACCTCATTGGTGTAAATTAGTAGCGCCCAAAACGAAACCCTCTATCCAGGGTTGGGCAAGCGCGGACGATCAAATACTAGCAATGGATAAGGCTGGAGTAGAACAATCGGTTTTACTCGGCTGGTACTGGGAGCAAGAAAAAAGCTGCCGTTGTCAAAATGACGTGACTGCTAGTTGGGTAAAAAAGTACCCAGAACGTTTTATTGGCTACGCAGCGATTCAACCAAACACATCCTCAGCCGCAGTAATTGATCAACTAGAATACGCGAATAGCCTAGGCCTAAATGGTGTTGGAGAGTTACATATGGGCGTCCAAGGCTTCAATTCCAATCATACTGGATGGAACACACTAGCTGATTGGTGTTGCAGCCATCATTGGCCTATTAATTTACACGTAACTGAAGCCGTAGGATCTAGGCAAACAGTGAGCTCCCCTACACCACTTAGTGAATTTATTGCTTTTGCGGAAGGTCACCCAAAGCTATGTATGATCCTTGCACATTGGGGTGGAGGACTTGCATTTTTTGAACAGAACCCACGCATTCGAAAAATACTAAAAAACGTATACTATGATTGCGCCGCAAGTCCGCTGCTCTACGACGCTTCCATATTTCGTAATATTATTGAAAGCGTAGGATTACACAAAATTTTGTTTGGTTCAGATTACCCACTGAGGGTATATCCCAAATTACAAAAAGCGCCAACAATGACCGATTTTATAGAATGTATACAATCAAATGCGCAATTAACTGATACCGAATTAGCTTCAATATTTTATAAAAACTTCAAGGACTTAACTATTTCCCAGTAACATATGATACTTATTTAGTTTTTAAATAAGCCACCGCTTCGTGCTGGATATTATCGAATGAACCGTTTGTAAAAAATACAATTACTCCATTAGAATTTGTATGCAACACGTCTTTAAGGTAATCCAGTAATTGCTGGTTAGTCGAAAAAGCTGCTGCATCTCGTCCCTTCATTATTAAATCCTTCGCCATAGAATCCGGTTTTAAGCGGTTCGATTCTTCAATGTTCTCTGCTCGGTGAACACCACCAATAAAGATGGTATCTGCTTGGCTTAGTGCTGCAGTAAACGCTTCCTGAAAAATAGCTTTTGTTGCAGTATTACTACGAGGTTCAAAGCAGGCACATAGTTGCCGTTTTGGATATACTACTCGAAGTGCTTTAATTGCGGCGTTAATTGCAGTCGGATGGTGCGCAAAATCTTCAATAATGACCCAATCATTTCTGAAGAGAAGCACATCTTGTCTACGTTGGACTCCTCGAAAAGTAGATAACCTTCTTAGAGAATATGCAGTCGGGTCTTCGTGACCACTGGCCAGCGCTGCTGCTAAGGCAGCCATGGCAGCGTTACGTGCATTAAAAAACCCATGCATCGACCAATTAATTTGTGCCCAATGTACACCTTTCCATTGAAGTGTGAAACTAGAGCCCTCAGGGCCATCTACAAAGTTGGTCACAATTAAATCATTATTAGGTCCCTCCCCAACTCGAATAACCTGCGTCCATGGAGCAGGCAAAAGTGCGGTTATATTGTCTTCATCACCATTGATTATCGCATATCCTGAGCTCGGTATAATTCGTAATAAATGCTGAAAACTTCTTTGGACATCCTCTAAATCACGAAAGATATCAGCATGATCAAATTCAAGGTTACCTAATATCGCGATCTGTGGACGATAATGGATAAATTTGCTTCGTTTATCAAAAAAAGCACTATCGTACTCATCTCCCTCGATTACAAAAGCCGATCCTTTGCCTAGTTTCGCTCCGGAGTGTAAATCGTTTGGAACTCCGCCAATAAGCCAACCAGGATCAGCACCAGAGCGTTCTAATAAAAAAGCGGCTATGGTGGCTGTCGTAGTTTTACCATGTGTACCTGTGACCACAATCGATTGGCGATTCATTAAAATACTATCACTAAAGAGCTGTGGAAGTGATCCATAAACAAGTTTTGACTGATTCAGTAACCACTCTACTTCCTCATTTCCTCGGCTAATCGCATTGCCGACGACAACATGGTCTATCTCTAGTTTAGATAAGCGCTCAGCACTAAAGCCTTCATATACTTCAATTGCAGCCTGCTCTAGCACTTCCGACATTGGCGGATATATTCCAGTATCAGAGCCACATACTTCATGCCCCTGCGTTTTAAGTAGGCGCGCTGCATTACCCATAGCAGTGCCGCATATACCCATAAAATAAAATCGCATGGTTGTTCATCACTCCCGAATTAAAAAATATCAAGCGGTAACTGATCGTTAAGGATTAGTACGATGCCTAAAACGCATAAAATGCCTTTACCTCGGATATGAATTTCTGTGGACTTTCCTGTATGGCAGAAAAAGCTCAACTAAATCTACTAGTTATTGGTTCTGGTGGTCGTGAGCATGCACTCGTTCAAAAGTGCCTACAAAGTCCGCTAGCGAAAAGAGTCATTGCTGCTCCTGGTAATGGCGGCATAGCAGGGCAAGTTGATTGCTATGATGTAGCTGTAGAAGCGATTGATGAAATCGTAACTTTAGCGGCTAGTCAATCAATCGACTTAGTCATAGTTGGTCCTGAAGTACCTCTTTGCCTTGGGCTAGTAGATGCCTTGCAACATGCTGGGATAGCTGCTTACGGGCCTAATAGGGCCGGCGCAGAACTGGAAGCTAGCAAGGCATACTGTAAGGACTTTTTTGCAAGACATTCTATTCCTACCGCTGCATATGCAAAATTTACTTCGGTCGTACCTGCTTTAGAATATTTAAAGGACCATCCGGCTCCAATTGTCATTAAAGCGAGTGGTCTAGCAGCTGGCAAGGGAGTCATTATGGCAGAGACCCAAGAGCAGGCACAAGATGCAGTAAAAGATATGCTTGAGGGTGGCGCTTTTGGTTCCAGCGGAAAAGAAATTGTAATTGAAGAAACCCTATACGGCGAAGAAGCGTCCATTCATGCAATTGTATCTGGAGAAAGTTTCGTGTGCCTACCACCAAGCCAAGACCACAAGCGTGCTGGTGAAGGAGATACGGGCCTTAATACAGGTGGCATGGGAGCATATACTCCGACAAGTATCATCAACGCGCAGTTACAAGAGCAAATCGAAACAACAGTAATACGTCCGACCTTAGCCGGACTAAAAGCAGATGGTATCGATTTTCGTGGCACACTCTACGCTGGCTTAATGCTTACAAAAAACGGCCCAAAAGTACTCGAGTATAATGTACGTTTAGGAGATCCAGAAACACAGATTTTATTGCCAATGATTGCAGACGATATCGTGCCGGTCTTGCTTGCTTCAGCAAAAGGTGAACCAATGCCAACTAGCTTGAATTACCATGAAGGCGCCGCTATTGTAGTCGTGCTCGCCGCTGGCGGGTACCCTGGCAGTTATACCAAAAAAGAAGAAATTACCTATCCTGAATCACTCCCGCAAGGGACTGCTATCGTACATGCAGGCACAAAGCGTACTAGCAGTGGGAAAATTGTTACAAACGGTGGCCGCGTCTTGGGTGTTAGCGCGCAGGCAGAAAGTTTAGAAAAAGCAGCTGAAATCGCCTACTCAGTGTGTGATCAGGTACAATTTAAGAGTAAATATTTACGACGCGATATTGCTCACCAAGAGCTCAATCGAGGCATGCATAAGTCGTCAATTGTGTCTTCAAAAACTAACAAATTAGTCATTACTCTTTGTACTGGCAACACTTGCCGCAGCCCAATGGCGGAGCGATTACTGCAACATGCTTTAGACGCAGAAGAAGATCCGCTAAATACATTTACTGTTGTATCTGCAGGAGTTTCTGCAGGTAGTGGTAACACCGCCTCCAAAAATTCTATGGATGCGTTAAAACGTTTAGGAATCGATCTGAGTGATCATTCTAGTAAACCGTTGACCGATGACATGCTAAGCCAAGCCTACGCAGTGTTTGCAATGACAGAAGCACATCTATTTGCGCTTCATTCTTACTATTCTGTACTACCAAAACGCGTACACCTATTTCGCGAATTTATAACCGATACAGAAAATTCAGAAATCCCAGATCCATTTGGCCAAAATATTCAAGCCTACAACCAATGCTTGGACTCTATGTCAGAAGCTGTACCTTCACTTCTTGAGTATTTAAGAAGTGAAGTCACGACCACCAGTTAATGAATCCGCTAGAGTTAAAATAGCGATGCTTCAGTACAGATTAAACTGTGGCTAAATAAAGTTCAAGACGAGGTGCAAACAACAGCATGCTGCAAGCGCAGCAGCTAGATCATCGACTACGCACCCAATTCCACCTGGAAAATTTTGTAATCGAGCGATCCCAAATGGCTTAAGGATATCAAAAATACGAAATAAAATAAACCCAGCTAATAAAACTGGCCATCCACCATGCTTTGCAACCAAACCAGCACTGCCTTGCATTCCTAAAAACACTAGCGGCATAGCAATACACTCATCGAGTACAATCATACTAGGGTCACGCATTTGTAAGCGACTTTCTGCGGCATCACAAACTGCCATAGCTAAATAACTAAGAATTGAGATAAGCAGCAGAAATTCTATCGGGCCTGCTGCTTGAAATAACACGGCATAAAGAAGTAAGCCTACGATGCTACCAACTGTTCCAGGAGCATTTTTTACACGACCTATTGGTCCAAGCGTGGCTAAATTAACGATTAAGCGCGTGGATAAAAATTGGGTCCAAAAGAAGTTCAGGCGCATGATAGCTCAGTTGTCATTATCAGACTCTTGACCAGAAAAGACCGTCCAATATTTAATCATATACGAAGTACCCGAAGATACTGTTAACACAGTTGCAACAATGAAAAAAAGTAAGCCTGCTAAATGAAAACATTTACTAACGACTGAAGGAATACAGGCACTAAAATCATTTTGAAGCGCGATAGTAGAAAGCAGAAGAGCCGCAGCTATAATTTGAGATACCGTTTTATGTTTTCCAGATTTTTCTGCAGCCAGAACAATGCCAGAGCTAGCTGCGACCAAGCGTAGCCCAGTAATTAAAAATTCACGGCTTAACATAAGGAGAAGTAAAAATAAGCCCCATCCTTTGTAGTCCCATTGCTGTGGAAGCACATCGAGTACTAGCAAAGTAATAAATAGACCCACCATAAAAACTTTGTCTGTTAATGCGTCCATTAGCTTACCAAAATTCGAAACAAGTCCCTGCTTACGCGCCACATACCCATCTGCCCAATCAGTTAATGCACCGATAATAAATAATACCAATGCACCTGTGCTAGCTCCCTTCACAGGATCTTCACGGCTACAAAGCAGAAGTAGCGCAGCAATACCAAAAAGTATTGGTATGCGAGATAAAGTAAGTAAGTTAGGTAAATTCACAACATCTATGTAGCGATACTATCTTCGCTGCGCTAGCATAAAAACAACTACCGAAGAAACACTCTTTAATCACTACTGATTCATATGATTCCATGCGTGCAATCATAAAAGTGAGCGCTACAGTAATAGGCGACACAAATGGCAGCCTCCAAAAAAATACGCCTAGATGAGCTAGTAGTTAAGCAAGGTCTAGCTGATACTCGCACTCAAGCAAAGGCACTAATTCTTGCAGGAAAAGTACTCTGTGGTACCGAGCGAATGGATAAACCTGGGCGCAGTGTTAGCAAAGATATGGTCCTCACGTTACTGCAACCACCTCGCTTTGTCAGTCGTGGAGGCGAAAAATTGGAAGGCTTTTTAGACAAGTTTTGTATCGATGTACACGGCGTGCATCTCCTTGATGTCGGCGCATCAACTGGAGGGTTTACCGATTGCTGCTTACAGCGTGGAGCGTCTCAGGCGACTTGCGTAGATGTTGGCCGCGCTCAGTTACACAATAAACTCATTCAAGATACGCGCGTCACGAACATCGAGAAAACCAATGCACGACATCTTACGAGTGGTTCTTTACCGTTCGATTCCTATCCACTGATCGTCATGGACTTGTCCTTTATCTCACTAACTAAAGTACTACCAGCAGTGTGGAATTTTTGCGCAATGGGCGGTTACTTAATTGCACTTGTAAAGCCACAATTTGAAGCACAAAAGTCAGAAGTCGATGCAGGCAAGGGGGTCATACGTGATGAGGCAATTCATGAGCGCGTCGTCCAAGAGATTCAGAGCTTTGCTTGTAATGAGCTTACTGGAGCGCAATTAATTGGTACCATGGTGTCACCAATTAAGGGAACCGATGGCAATGTAGAGTTTTTAATTGGGTTAAAAAGGCAGGGCTAATAAATATACAAAGCTCTACTCAATCAATAAGAGAGCTACAAAGAAAAGTGTTAAATAGTACTATTTTTCAAGTTCCACTATGTATCCTTGAACTGGCGGAACACTGCTCGGTTGATATTTTGAAGCTAGTCCACTATTAGCGCGCGAAAGCAATCCCCATCGCTTCATAATATTAGCATAATCCCTAACCTCTAAATCAGATGCACGCCCTTGCTCTAACATTGATACATAATCTGCAGATTTGTCTGATCGAACTAGTTTTGGATCTAAAGCAGTGCCATCTATCCATTGCCATTGACCTTCCACAAGTGCATCGGATAGTCCAATCCACATG
>JAKVCN010000026.1 GCA_022448585.1 Puniceicoccaceae bacterium
ATCACCTCCAAAATACTCCAGTCGATAGCTGGAGAGTGTTTTTAAAAGGGGAAAATACTCGAGTGAATTATAATCTCTGGCTGCACTAAGTGCTCGTTTTAGATATGAGAAAGATGCTATCACAACGGTCTAATTAGTATTTTTTAAGTCGAGCAATTGAATCATCACGCAGAGCATTTACTCCATTGATTTAGGGTAAATAACATTCATAACTTCTGAGTGTAGCGGTTCTTTTGCCGCGATAATACTGCGCTCGTCAAAGGCATCGCCGCCTTTCCATCCTGTGGCTTTGATTCCTGCACCTTGTAGGCAAGGAATGATTGCCGCACAGTCCCAGATCTCCATCAGTGGATCGCACATAATATCAATAAATCCAGTACACAAAAGAATATATCCTCCAGCATCTCCCCAGGATCTGTAAAGAGATGACAATGGTGGCAAGCGCTCCCATTGAGCGTTATTTTGCCACAAGTTAGTACGGATGGGATCAGTAGTGCAGAGAGTCGCCTCTGATAACTTGCACGGAGCTCGTCCGCTGACAGGTTTGCCATTCAGGGTCGTGAGTTCACTGTCGCCGATAACTTTCTGCTTTAGTACGGGTTGGTTGATAGCTCCTATTATGGGGCGACCATTGTGCAAAAGTGCTACTAGGGTCGCAAAAAGAGGAACTCCAGAAATAAATGACTTCGTGCCATCTACCGGATCTAAAACCCATACAAATTCTGCATCAACTTTTTCTGTACCGTACTCTTCTCCGATTATTCCATGATCTGGATAACGCTTATTAATAATCTGTCGAATATGCTTTTCAGCATTACGATCTGCAATTGTAACTGGTGTCGCGTCAGATTTATGTTCAACTTTTACATCTGGACCATAGTGAGGAAGTATTTCTTTGGCAGCCTCTTCGCAAAGCAAGTCTATGAAAACTTTGAACTCTTTTTTTTGTTCGTGGCTAATTGCGGTCATATTAATAATTTAGAGAACATTTGAAATTATAATTAATGGCTTGTTGCAGCTAGTGGCAACGGAGAATTCCCTACATTTTTGTTCATAGTGGTTGAAATTCAAAATATGCTTTTCTGCATACAGAATCTCGATAACGTTTATTTGTTTTATATGGAAAACACAACTATCCACGTTATAGACTTTGAAGGTAGCCGTGCCAGTGGTATCATAGAATATGGCTTAGTTACATTGCTGGGCCAGTCGATAGAATCAACAGCAACACGCATTTGTTCACCAAGTGGGCCTCTATCCGATACAGATATTAGTACACATGGGATAAGCGAAGAGCGTGCGTCGATAGAGGTAAGTTTCGAAAGTGAATGGGAGCATTTTGCTCGTTTGCGTCAGACTGGTCCCTTGTGTGCTCATAATGCATCGGTAGAAGATGCCTTACTTAGAAGCTTATGGAGCTACCCAAGGCAATCACCAGATTTTACTGAAGCTACCGAGTCTATTGCCTCGTGGGGTCCATGGATGGATACTCTTCATATATATCGCCAACTCTATCCACGGCTAGAAAGCTATAAATTACAGGACCTAATTGATTTGTTTAATTTAAAGCCTGAACTAGAAGGCAAAGCTAAGCTCTACTGCCCAGTCAATCGTATGGGATTTCATTGTGCTCTCTATGACGCCCTAGCTTGTGCTCTATTATTACTCCGTCTTTTTTCTCAACCTGAACTAAAGAAAATTAATATTCCTTGGTTACTACTTCAGAGCACAGCATCTGCAGAAAAACGTGCAAATTTCTTACAGCAAGAACTTCTCTAAAGTACACATTTTTCTAACAAATACATTAGCTTAATGAGTGCTGCATTATATAATTTCTTTGTTAAAGTTTCGTTATTCAAGCAGCTATAGACATAATTTTTTATGAACAGCAGTAAGCAAATAGTATTTTTTGGATCGGATTCTATATGTCTACCAATCCTAAATTATCTAAATACTGACTGTTCGCATTTATGCCAACTAAGAGCAGTTATTTCCCAGCCAGATCGTAGGCAAGGACGCGGAAAAAAACACCAGCCTAATGTAGTTTCTCAATGGGCTATTTCAAATTCGGTCGAATTACTGCAACCAGAGATTCCTGATGAGGCACTTGCTAACTGGTTAATCGCCAAACAAGTCGTGGCTTCAATTGTAATGGCCTATGGACATTATTTACCACGATTTATTCGTGAGGCGACCCCTTTAGGAATGGTAAATTTACACGGATCATTATTGCCACGCTATCGAGGAGCATCTCCGATTGAGACTGCGTTATCATTAGGTGATTCTACTACAGGTATTTGTCTGATGCAGGTGGGATCTCAGATGGATGCAGGTGGTGTCGCAGATACTCAGAAAGTCTGTATTGAAGAGGTAGACACGAGTATTAGTCTACGAAAAAAAATGGGTGAAGCATGTGTCCCATTGATGCGTAGAAATCTTAACAAATTGATAGAAGGATCTCTAAAATTCATTCCGCAAGAATCCTCTCGGGCATCTTTCTGTCGTAAGATTACTAAAGAGGACGGAGCTATTGATTTTAATACTTCAGTTCTTGAGATTGATCGCCGCTTACGCGCTTTTTCGTCATGGCCAGGTAGTTATTTCCTGCATCAAGGCACTACCATTAAAGTCGGTCGCACATCGCTATTAAAGCATTCACTGGTAACAAACCCAGGAACAATAATTGATACAAGCGATGGAGTCACCGTAGCAGTTACTAATGGAGCAATATGCTTTCATCAATTACAACGTCCCGGAGGTCGCATGCTGGAAACTCGGGACTTCCTAAATGGTTACAATTTGCCCGTCGGCACGCAGCTTGAATGTACACCTTCAACTTCTTTAATTGTATCTAGTTGATCACAGTTTGTCTATTGAGTAGCAGTGCACTTTTACGTATTCCTTAAAATATGCGCATCATGTTTTTTGACAACAGTCACGTTTACGTTTTGAGCTATTGACCTTCCAGTATGCGTTAATGAGCAAACAAACTAAAAGGATACCCCATAGATGACGTAGGAATTCTTGCGGACTAGCCTGATGCTCGTGGAATATTGAGTTTGTCAGGCTATGGCTCAAACTTGAGTCAAGCAGCCATCCTGCAAACCAAGCAACACATACGATACTTAATAAATAGATGAAAGTGGCTTGTCGTCCAATTAATGTCCATGCAGCTGAAATGGTCGTGGTATTTGTGGCAGGCCCAATAATTAAAAAAACTAATGCTGCGCCAGGAGACAATCCAGCGCCAATTAAAGCATAGGCCATGGGGATCGAGGCAGTTGCGCAAATATATAGTGGTAGGCTAACTATAGTAGCAAAGAAAAACCCTTTATACCCCTCGCCTATATGAGTGCTAAGTAAACTTTCTGGAACGAGAGTAGTGATTAGCCCAGCGATTAGTACACCAAAAATTAGAGTACGAAATAGATCTGCCGGTAAAACGATCAGTCCGTGTTGCAGCGCTTGGGGTAAATTTGTGCTAAGATAAGTATTATAGGTACTTTTTTTATCTGGCGCCAATGCTTCTAAATTAGAGTCCTGCGCGATACTATTAATAGGAGTTAGTTTTGTATCATTAATAATCAGCGTATTTTTTTGCTCTGATTCCTTTGTGATTAGCTGAATTACTAGTCCTGAAATAATCCCTGTAATAAAGGCAACAAGAACGCGTACAAATGTGAAGAATCCACCCATTAGTGCATAGGTGGCAAGAATGCTATCCACTCCAGTTTGGGGGGTAGAGCTCAAAAATGAGGCAGTCGCTCCCTTGCTTGCGCCACTCTTACGTATCGATGCTGCGACTGGAATTACCGAGCAAGAGCATAAAGGCATAGGGATCCCAATAATTGTAGCTTTAAGAACACTTTTATGGCTTTGTTTCCCTAATTGCCTACGCACAAACATAGGATTAATAAGCCATTGGAGTAGCCCTGCCACAAAAAATCCAGCAATTAGGTAGGGGGCTATTTCTGTGAGCATAGTCCAGCTATTATACAGTACTTCGATAAAAAGTAGGATCATATCTGGAGCGTAGCAGTTTTGCGTAGTCTGACAATCAGTCTTTACTTTGATTTTACTAATTTATCATAATAGCGAATAATCTTGGCTAGTGCCTTGCACTTTATGATCCTGCGATATGCCTAGTGCTACAGTTGAAGATTATATTAAGCAAATTTATCTTATATCCGATGAGATTGGTGCAAAAGAGGTCGCTATGGGACGAGTCGCAGATGCTCTAGGTGTTGTTCCAGGCACTGCCACCACTATGGTGAAAGCATTAGCAGCGGCGGGGTTAGCTAATTATGCATCTCGAGTTGGGGTTAGCCTAACTTCGCAAGGTCATGTGCTAGCTTTACATGTACTGCGCAGACACCGCTTGATTGAGCAATTTTTAGTCGAGCACCTCGGATATGATTGGTCGGAGGTACATGAGGAGGCAGAGCAATTAGAGCATGTTATTTCTGATCAGCTACTAGAGCGTATGGACAAGATTTTAGGTTATCCTACTGTTGATCCTCACGGAGATCCTATCCCTTCTGCAAGTGGAGAAATGTCTGAGAGTCAGCTCGAAACATTCCTGCAATGCCCTTTGAATAAGACTCTCAGAATAGCACGCATAGCGGACCAAAACCCAGAATTTTTATCATATATTGCTCGATCTGGATTGAACCCTGGAGCAAGTATTGAAATCACACTACGTGATCATCGAGCAGAGTCCGTGCACTTACTTGCTAGCGGGCAGCAACTTAGTATGGGTTGGGGCGCTGCAGCTAAAATCTTGGTCGAACAGTAATCGTTAACTTTCTGTTGTGCCTAAGCTAACCATATTCTAAATTATGGACTATAAATCAACTACTTAACAATTAGCCTGAAGAACTTAGTTTAATCAAACTACGTATTGGGCAAGGCGGAAGTGTCCGGCTCTTTTGAGAAAACCTTCTCAAGTGAGCGCAGGTCTACATCTATCTGATCGAGTGTATTAATGAATGTTTGTTCTCCGGATTCACCCCAATCCCATGTTTTACCAATTATATAGTGTTTCGCTTTAAGGGGAGCAGTCAGGCTAGCTAGTGATACCGCATCTGATATTGTACTAATTTCAGCAACAGAAGGCGAGCTATTTCGCGTTAGTTCTGAGATGACTAGCAACTCATCATTCTTACGGTAAACATCAACAATCTCAATGCGCCAGCCTATATCTGGCGCATCTAGATTAACCCTAATAACTTGCCCCTTTGTTTCTCTATCTAATGGAATTATGTCGGTAATGGTACCGGCCGCCACAATAGCGCAATTGTCGGGATTAAAATATTCACGAATTGCACGATTTACTTGAGCAGTAGAGAGTTTACTCAGCTCTTCTGGGTAGCGGTCAATATAGTTTGTATCTAATCCGCGCTGTAAAAAACTGTGCACTTGCTGTGCAACAGCGCGAGTAGTTGAAAGTCGCACTAAATAGGAACCAGATAAAGTCTTTATAGCTCCCTGAAGTTCTTTATCAGTGACTCCATAACTGTGCCATTCATGGATGATTGAATCGATACTTTTCAGTCCTTCTTCTAGTATAGATGGTGCGAAGGTAGCATTTAGCGACCAATGTCCAGGAGTTAGTATATCACCATGATGACTTGTGCCAATATGATAGCTAAGACCTAGTTCTTTGCGAACTCTTGTCATCAAGCGAGAATGAAAACTTCCGCCTAGGATGAAATTGCCAACAGAGAATGGAATATAATCAGCATGAGTGCGTCGTAGCCCTGTATATTCTCCTAGCAAAACAGATACACTTGTTTTGTCGGGTATTTTGAGTCGCTCTATACCACCTTCTGTTGGCTTTGGGAGAGGGTACTGGGTCATGTAATCAATACCCCCATTCCAACTACCAAAGGCTTCTTCAACTGCGGCAGACAATTGTTGGAAATCAATGTCTCCTGCAAAGACAAGGCGCATCGATTTTGTGCCGTAGTATTTAGAGTGGAATTTTTTTAATTCCTCAGCAGAGATTGTATTTAGCTCATTAATGAGAGTGTCGACCGAATGGGCGTAATTAGGGTGCTCCACTGGATAGAGCATCCTGCTAATTTGGCTTTCTGTCTGGTAGCCTAAATCGTGTTTAGCTTGTAGCAAATGCGCATTTTTACGNCGCTTTAATAATTGTAATGCGTCCGTATCAAATGCGGGNTCGCGAAGCTGCTCCGCTAGTAACTTAAAGACAGTTCCAGCATCTTTACGTAAAAAACGACCAGAAAAGATTAGGCTGTGCGGGTCTGCTTCAAAGCGAATCGAAGCGCCAAGGGTATCTAGCCATTCCGCAATCGAGTAACGATCATTTTTACGAGTTCCTTGATCGAGCATTTCCGCGCATAACGTAGCTACATTAGGATTGAACGAAGCGTTGTGTGCCTGTCCAGTCGCAAAGCTACCAATAAAAGAAACGACATCGTCTATGGGCATATCGATAGCGACTAACTCAATGGGTCCAATTCTCTTCGTTTGTATGTGCGAGGAGAAATCAACTAATAAATTAGATGCATCTATGGAATTAGTTTTTTTGTTTTGTATAGATGCAGACACATCTTTGTCGTCTATTGTTTTTAAGATGTCTGGATCTCTGTAGTAGTTTGGTTCTACGAATCTGCTATTAGCAACGACGCTTTCAATCGATTTTTCTGGTACATACCATGCAGTTGTTGAGTTCTTTGCTAGAAGGTACTTGGCCGCAACTTGCTGTACTGTTTCTGCGCTAACGTTTTGTATTAATTCTGGCAGCGTGATGTAGCTAGCCCAATCGCCCATCGCAATGTATTCATTAATTTCACTTGCTATAGCAAAAGGCCCATCTCGCTTGTATACTGTTTTGGCTTTTATTACTGCTTTAGCTCTGGCTAGTTCTTGTTCGGTGACACCGGTTTTTATCAATGCACTGAGTGCGCTGATTATGTTTTCCTCAGCAGCTTGATGACTGGTTTCTTTTGTAAGATAAGAGCCCACAAAAAACAGACTAGGATCGCGTAATTGTGGAGCAAAAACGAAACTATCACGAGCGAAGCCTTTGTCGTCTAGAGCTCGATATAGACGTCCACTTTTCTTTGCGCCGAGAATCTGTTCAATTAACTTTAATGCAGCCCAGTCCTTATCGGTTCCACTTGGAACTTTATAGCCGATGGCGACAACACCTACTTCTCCAGCGCGCTCAATACAGAGACGTCTTGGGCCGAGCTGTTCTGGCTCAACTGTTTGAATTACTGGAATTGGTTCTACAGCGCATGGAATATTCCCATATGATTGCTGTATGGATGCTAGTGTAGCTTGTTTATCAAATCCTCCGATTATAGTAAGGGTAGCATTTTCTGGCCAGTAGTAGGTATCATAAAACTTTTTTAACTTTTCTACATTGGTATTTTCTATATCAGAGCTCCATCCAATCACCGGATGTCCATATGGATGGGCCATAAAGGCAGTAGCGTACATTTCTTTTATTAGAGTGCGTACTGGATTATTTTCACCGCGCTGGTACTCATTGCGAACCACGGTTAGTTCTGATTCTAAGTCATCTTCTTGAATATGTAAGTTTCGCATTCGGTCGGCCTCCAACTCAATGGCAAGAGCGACATGCTCACTTGGTAAAACCGCGTAATAATTTGTACGATCGTAGTAGGTTGTGGCATTGGAGCGTGCACCAATCTGCTCCATTACTTGTGAATATCCATTAGCTACACCCCTTGCTTTTGTGCCCTTAAACATCATATGTTCAAGAATGTGAGTCACTCCAGTTGTTCCTGCTACTTCGTTGCGACCTCCGACATTGTAAGTAACCATAACAGCTGCAACTGGTAATACTTCATTCGGAAGTAGTAGTACTGTTAAGCCATTAGACTTTAACTTATACGCCTCTAGTCCACCTATTTTATCCAGCTCTTCAAAGTACTTAGAGCTATCTGCCTGAAGAGGAATTAAAGCTAAAGAAATAGAGCAGGAAAAGAATGTGACTAGCTTTAGTAGGTAATACATTATCTAATAATTTAAAAATACTACAGTGTAGTGCTGGATGGTTGAAAACAGACTTAGAAAGTGTGTCTAGTGAACCTCCTAAAAAATTAAATGGAGGTTTCAACTTCTAGTTTTTTTCTCGTGAGTAGTTCAATTAATTTTTTCATGGCTGGGGTCTGCACGCGACCTTTACGATGAATCAGAGCGAGTGGGCGAGTATACGTCTGATCTTTAAAAGTGACTACTTTCAGCAAGCCTTGGGCTTCTTCTCTTATAACCGTTGTCTTCGGAATTATTGCAATACCAGCATTAATTTCTACCGCACGTTTTACAGTTTCAACATTGTCAAACTCCATCACTAAGTCGACATCGATATCTGAATCTTTGAATATTTTATCAGTAGCTTTTCGAGTTGGTATATCTGGTTCGAAGCCTATAATCTTTTGCTTGTTAAGTTCGTGTATATCGACTTCTTCAGAAAGGGCGAAGGGATGTTCAGGATTACACGCTAGAATTAGCTCATCATCGTGGAAAGGTAATATTTCTAGTTGCTTATGTTTTTGTGGATAAGCGATTAGTCCAAGGTCAATAGAATTTGCAAGTATATCTTCATAGACCATGTTGGCGCGACGATACTCGACGCGAACATTTACTTCTGGGTAGATGGTCATGAATTGCTTAATGTAGGGAGGTAACTCGTGTAAACCGATACTATAGACTGTAGAAATATGTATTGTACCGCTGATGATTTTTTTCATCTCTTGCAATTCGCTTCCAAGTTTATCGTATAGATAAACGATTTCTTTGGCAGAATCGTAGAGCTTATTACCTTCGTGGGTTAATCGAAATTGTTTTTGGCTACGATCAATAATTAAAATATTAAAGTGCTTTTCCATTGCACGAAGCTGCTGACTAACTGCAGATTGAGTAATACCATTTTGTTTAGCAGCTCGTGAAAAGCTTTCGCTATCCACTAAATCTGAAAATATTTTAAAGTTTTCAACATGCATACATTTAATATAAATAGTACTTATCAAAAATCAAATGAATAAAAAGTTTAGCTTATGTGATTACTGACTCAACTGACGATTAATAATAGTTATGATTCCATTAAATACCTTTGTAGCTAACTTAGAGCAGGTCCAATTACGTATTGCAAAAGCATGTCAAGCTGCAGACCGTTCTGTCGATAGTGTTACCTTGTTGCCTGTCACCAAGAACCATCCGGTAGATGCTGTAGATTATGCTGCACAATATGGTCTTTTATCTATCGGCGAGAATCGTGTACAAGAAGCCTCTAAAAAGCGAGAAATCTGTAAGTCTACGGTATTTTGGGAGCTAATCGGTCATTTACAGTCCAATAAAGCCAGAGATGCAGTGGGTACTTTTGATCGGATCCAATCAGTCGATTCAATGAAATTATTAAAGAAGCTCGATCGCTATGCTTCAGAGGCAGGTAAGTGCCTACCAATCCTGCTTCAATGTAATACTGGTAAAGATCCCAATAAGTCAGGTTTTTTGGTTGAATCAATGCCAAGAGCTTTAGAATTAGCTTTATCGCTAGATAGTTTGCAAGTCGATGGACTCATGACGATTGCTCCTTTAGACGACTCTCTCGATGTCGCGAGGCACGCTTTTGAAGAGTTGCGTATATTGCGTGATAATCTCAGTAATAAATTTAATACTTTACTCCAAGAACTGTCGATGGGCATGACTGGAGATTTAGAGCAAGCCATTGCTGCAGGGTCCACTCAAATTAGAATAGGTTCTGCATTGTATGGCTCTCGAATATAAATTGTTGTTAGAATTTGTTTTTAGAGTCTGCATTTAACTGCTATTAAAAATAATAACATATATACAATTTTGGATACTAAACTTACGTATACATTAGATGACTTAGAGAATCTGGACTTCACTGGTTCTTCATTAGCAGTTATTGGCTCTCCAATCGATCACTCGTTAAGTCCAGCAATGCATAATGCTGCTCTTAATAAATTACGCGCAAAAGATACTCATTTTAATGATTGGGCATACTATCGATTCGAAATTCCTGCGGAAGATTTATCCCATGCACTGCCTCATTTTCATGCGCGTAATTTTATAGGTATAAACCTAACAGTACCGCATAAAGTTTTGGCACTACAGTCACTAAAAAGTGTATCTGCACATGCCAAGAATATGGGCGCAGTAAATACACTTTTGCGTTTAGAGTCCGGATACGCTGGCTATAATACAGATGGTTATGGTTTAAGGCGCGGCTTACAAATTGATTTAGATCAGTCCCTAAAAGGTAGCACTGTTCTAATTATTGGATCGGGTGGAGCTGCTCGTGCAGCTGCAGTACAAGCCTTACTAGATGGCTGTGATCAATTATTCATTGGTAATCGCTCCAAGGTGCGGTTAGAAGAATTAGTCGAAGCTCTATCTACTTTAGCAGGCGACGATTGTGTGCAGACTTTCAAGCTTGACCAGTTACCTAAAAATTTACCACAGGCAGGCGTAGCTATTAATGCAACATCTCTTGGCCTTAATATAGCGGATCCTGCTCCGATTGATGTACATCAATTGCCATCAAATTGGAAAGTGTATGATATGATTTATAATCCTTCTACTACACAATTTATTCGTGATGCTCAATCTTACGGGCTCATGGCAGCTAACGGGCTATCTATGTTAGTGCATCAAGGAGCGCGTTCACTAAGGTTGTGGTCGCATGCTGAAGTAGATGAGCAGTCGATGCTGGACGCTGCGACGGAGGCCTTGCATCCTCCTAGTTAGAATAACAGTCTGATTGAGAATTTATCATAATTTCTTTTACTTACATTCCAGGGGTTAACATTCAGATAGTTAATATCACTTTATTTCACCGTAATGCTTGAGACACTAACATACATTAATTCAGATTTCCCTATATTCGCAACGGTTATGGTTTTTGTTTTTGGCGCTATAGTAGGAAGTTTTTTAAATGTGTGCATTTATCGTATACCCAAAGATCTTTCTATCGTACGACCAGGTTCGAGTTGTGCCTGTGGTTCTGCTATTGCGTGGTATCACAATATACCAATTTTTAGCTGGTGCTTATTAAGAGGTCGGTCCACATGTTGCAGAGAGTGGTTTAGCATTCGCTACCCATTAGTGGAGTTCCTTACTGCAAGCTTGTTTGCTTATGCTTGGTGGGTGCATTCCCCAATAGTTGCCATCATTGGTATGTTGTATTTGTCTTTCTTAATCTGTTCGACCTTTATTGATCTCGACCATATGATTATACCGGATAGATTTTCAATTGGTGGAATGATTTTGGGAGTATTCATATCATTCTTTTTCCCCATTTTACATGGAATTCAAACTACTGGACTAGCAAGTAGTTTGAATTCTGCCCTAATAGCTATTTCAGGTGCACTTGTAGGATCAGGCTTAGTCTATTGGATAGCAGTACTTGGAGAGGTTTTGCTTAGAAAGCCTGCAATGGGCGAAGGGGATGTAAAGTTTGTAGGTTTTATTGGTGCATTTTGCGGCTGGCAGGGTGCAGTTTTTGCTATGTTTGGAGGTGCATTAATCGGCTCGATTTTATTACTACCACTGATAATGTTTGGTCGAATAATTCACAGGAATAAAAAAGCTTCTCAAACTAGCTCAGAATCAATGAATGACCAAGCTCTTGCATTTGGTGCACAGGTTCCTTTTGGTCCAATGCTAGCAGTTGCTGCATTAATCTATTTTTTAGGGTTCAATAACGCTGTGGATACTTATCTAAAAAATGCCTCTGATGTCTTTTGCAGCTCACTACCGTTAATACACTAAAGCTCTTAAATTGTATCAATAAGAACAGTCATCTAGGCATATATTCATAAATATAGGCATAAATTTCGCAAAAAAGGTCTTGGCAAGCGATTTTAGCGATCTACAGTTCTCGCCTTCTTTATGGTGGGATATGCAAGTGGCTAACGCACGCAGACTGTAAATCTGTTCTCTTTGAGTTCGCTGGTTCGAATCCGGCTCCCACCACCATTTCAGATCGCCCTTATTGCACAGGGGCGATCTTTTTTCTGGCTACTGCGAAGCATTTATCAATTTTCGCAGAATTATTTTTAACAGAGGAAACGCTAATGGAGCTAATTATGACTGAACGCAATGAATGGTGCGGGTAGACGGAATCGAACCGACGACCTCTGCGTGGAAGGCAGATGTTTTACCTCTAAACTATACCCGCTAGGAAAATGCAATACGAGGCTTTCAGGGATATGGGTCAAGTCAGGAGTTTATCACAATGATAGAAATATAGGGTAATTTTCGACTTTCCTCGTATTGGGTAAACATGTCATATACTTTTATCGCAATTATTATTAATAGTTTCTTTTTCTATGATTAGAGCAATTGGTAGCTCAACTTTATCTGTTATTGCTGAGTTTGGCGGCATTGCAAATTTTGCGGTGCTTTCAATTTATGCGTTCTGTTGTCAGCGTAGACGATTGGCAAAGTGGGTTTTAGCTGTGCACGAGATTGGCGTACGTTGTGTTCCAATAGTTGCTATTGTTGGTTTATTTACTGGCTTGGTGATGGGCCTGCAGCTGTATTACACTTTAGCTAGACTTGGAGCTGAAGCAGCACTAGGTGATGCTGTGGCGCTATCTCTCATAAGAGAGTTAGGTCCTGTCCTCACTGCCTTAATGATTGTTGGGCAAGCCGGATCATCTTTGGCTTCAGAGATTGGGATACAGCGTAATGATGAGCAAATTGACGCGCTACAAACGATGGGAATTGATGCAAAGGGATACCTTGTCGGGCCACGCTTATCTGCGTCATTAATTTGCTTTCCGATATTGACGGCATGCTTTGACTTAATCGGTATTTTTGGTGGCTATTTAACTGGATCTGTGCTGCTTAATGTAGATTCAGGTGTTTATTGGAACCATGTATTTAGTAGTGTCCAGTTTGCCGACATTTACGGAGGTTTTATCAAAGCAGCGGTGTTTGGTTTTTTGACGATCACAATATGTGCATATCGTGGTTTCTATACACACCTTAAGTCTAGCTCTCGAGGTGTGCGCGGCGTCAGTGAGTCAGCCACGCGCGCAGTAGTCTTTTCTAGTGTAGCAGTTTTGGCGGCTGATTACCTAATTACTTCTTTTTTAATTTAATTGTGAGTGACAAATTTTTAAGTATTATCGGTCTTAAGAAGCATTTCGGTAACAATCGTGTGCTTGATGGAATTGATCTCGAGATTGAACGTGCTTCAATCACTACGATCATTGGAAAAAGTGGTATAGGTAAGTCGGTTTTGCTTAAATGTATTGCAAATTTAGTCCCAGCAGATGAAGGGATGATACAACTAAATGGGCGTCCTATCATACAAAGTCGTAAATCAGTTCGGCAGCCAAGTGGCGTCTGTTTTAGTTATATGTTTCAAAATAATGCCCTTTTTGACTCAATGACTATTTTTGAGAATATTTCCATGCCGCTATTGGAGACGACATCGTTGAGTACAGATGAATTGCGCGATAAGGTAGAAGATATGTTAGGTCGGCTTGAGCTAGGGGATGTTTCCGGTAGTTATCCTGGGGAGTTATCTGGTGGAATGCGCAAAAGAGTCGCATTGGGACGTGCCCTTATAACGAAGCCCCAAATTGTGCTTTTTGATGAGCCAACTACCGGCTTAGATCCAGAGCGTAAATTTAGCGTTTTTGAAATGATAGCCAATTATAGAAAGCAATTCGGCTTTACTGCATTGCTGGTTAGTCATGATATTCCGGAAGTTTTTGAAATTAGTGATCGCGTGGCGTGGCTAGACCAAGGTATGCTGCGCTTTGTTGGTAAACCCGAGGAACTAGAGCTAAGTGCAGATGTAGATTTATCTAGATTTCTAGATAGGGCCAATTATGGTCGAAATAAAACGGAATATGAAGGAATTAATAAAAAATGAATAAGCGTAAAATTGAAATGGGGGTAGGCTGCTTCATTTTATTGGGGCTTTGTGCGGTTCTGTATTTGGCCATACAACTAGGTGGAGCCCGCCTTGTAGGCGGCAAAACCTATCAATTAAAAGCTCAATTCTCGAGTGCTGCTGGTGTTAATACAGGGAGCCGAGTTGAGATTGCAGGAGTGCGCGTTGGTACGGTCGTATCTGTAGAGTTGGACGCTATGTACTTTGCTTTGGTAGTGCTGGAGTTACCCGAGAAAATAGCAATCGACGAAGATGCTATCGCATCTGTGAAGACCTCAGGGTTAATTGGTGATCGCTTTATCGAGCTTTCTCCAGGCGGATCGGATAATATGCTCAATGACGGTGATTATATTTATGACACAATTCCTGCCCTGAACATTGAAGACCTAATTAGTCGTTTTGCTTTAGGTGGACTTAAATCTGAAGGCGATTAACCGATTTAGTCTCTAATGTATAGGGTAATTCTTAAAAAGTTCTGGATGGTTACTTTATGGGTGTTTTATCCGATCGCTGCGCTATCGGCCGCACCAAGCAATTCGCCAGATGTTAAGCTAGAATTTGTAGTTAAGTCGGCTATAGATGCGTTTTATTCAGCTGAAAACGACGCGCTGACAATCGAAGATAAGTACAAAAAAGTCGTGCAAGTTATTGAATCTAATTATGATATAACAATTTTAATTCGTCGTGCAATCGGCCGAAATTGGTCTCGGATGAATTCTACCCAGCAGGGAGAGATAGTTGCTTTAATCAAGGAGCTTGTACTTCGCACTTATGCCGATGGATTTACGGGTAAAGCTCGCCCTATTGTAAATTTTTTAGAGGCTGTAGAAGTCTCTGATAAACGCATAGAAATACCTTCTGTTATCAACCTGGATAATCAAAAATTCTATGTCTTATATCGCTTGGGGTTGACGCGAAAAGGGTGGCAAATATATGATATAGTTGTTGAAGGTATAAGTATTGTGTCTAATTATCGCCAGCAATTCGAAGATCACTTTAGGCGTGGAACCTCAGAAGAGTTAATAAAAAAGTTAGAAAAGATGGTTAAAGAAGGAGCATTGTAATTATTCATCAAATGTATAAAAACCATTTATTATTTTGTATCATACATAGTTGCATCTTCAGTTTAGCTTGGGCGGATGATTTTCTAAGTTATGAAGATTTATATGGGGAAGATATTGAATCTGAAAGTTCAATTGTATACGATCCATTTGAAGTATACAACCGTGTAGTTTTTGATTTTAATGATCTTATTTTTAATACAGTTATTCATCCTATTGCGACCGGATATACTTCTATTACTCCCGACATAGTTCAAAATGGCGCCAAAAACTTTTTTAAAAACTTAAGATATCCAGTACGTTTAGTTGGAAATTTATTACAGGGCAAATTTTATGGTGCCTGGGTAGAGACGGGACGTTTTACGGTCAACTCTACATTGGGTTTATGCGGTGTGATGACGCCTTCAGATAAAATAGAAAATTTATCTCGAGTACCGAGCGAAGATTTCGGTCAAGCACTTGGTGCTTATGGAATGGCTGAAGGGCCCTATTTAGTTTTACCAATTTTTGGTCCAACTAATTTCCGAGATTTATTAGGGTTGATCGGCGACCGGGCTTCAAATCCATTTATAAAGCCATGGAATGTTATTGATAGACGGGACAGGAGGTTAGCGTATGGTGTAGGTAGGGTAGTTGTGAATAGCCCTGAAATAAGTGACCGCTATCTTCAGATGAAGAGTTCGGCGTTAGACCCATATGGGGCACTTAAAAGTGCGTATACTCAATACCGTAATGCGGCCATAAAAGAGTAGTAGATTTAAATATTACTCGGACGTATCGTCGAGGCAAGAACGAGCGAAATGCTGAATGGAATCAACAATACGACTTAGCCCGTTCCTTCGGTTAGGTGTGAGATGTTGTGTAATACCAACCTGCCCTAAGAAACTTGCATCATTCAGAACTATTGATTGTGGATCAGTGTCACTGTAAAAATTACACAATAAGCTCGCGATACCTTTGACAATAGCAGAATCAGATTCGGATCTAAAGTAGCAGAGCCCTTTTTTATATTCAGGCACTACCCAAAGTTGCGACAAACACCCTTCTATTTTAAAGCTGTCTATTTGCAGTTCTGCACTTAGTCCTTTAGAATTTTTGCCAAGTTCAACAATATGACCGAGTCGCTCATATGCATCTGGTATTAGTGTAATCTCTTCAACTATGGCAGCCTGCTTTTCTTTTAAGTTCATCATCTATTAAGAAAAACTGGAGAGGTATGAGGCTATGTCAAATCCGAGGATTCTAAATAAATAAAAGCTCGGTGTAGATGCACCAAGCTTAGGAGTAAAAATTCTGTTATTTGTAATTAAAGGGTTCCAGCATAGATTGCGTTCTTTCCTAATTCTTCTTCTATCCGTAACAATTGATTATATTTTGCTATACGGTCCGAGCGACTCATTGATCCAGTTTTAATTTGTCCAGCGTTAGTAGCGACGGCTATATCTGCAATAGTTGTATCCTCAGTTTCTCCTGAGCGGTGAGATACAACAGAATTATAGCCATTTACTTTACCTAATTCTATCGCTTCGAGAGTTTGAGTTAGTGAGCCTATTTGATTCACTTTGATGAGTATGGAATTAGCGACTCCTAAATCAATTCCTTTCTGTAGAAATTCAACGTTAGTAACAAAAAGGTCGTCTCCGACGAGTTGAACAGTGTCACCAATTTTATTCGTTAGTGCTTTCCAGCCGTCCCAATCGTTCTCGTCGCAACCATCTTCGATTGAATCAATAGAATATTTATTACAAAGTTCGGCCAAGTAAGTAGCCTGTTCTTCCGAGTTGCGCTTTGCACCACTTTTACCCTCAAATTTAGAGTAATCATATACTCCGTCACTGAAGAACTCAGAGGAAGCGCAGTCTAGGGCAAAAGTTATATCAACGCCAACCTTATATCCAGCCGCTTCTACTGCTTCAGATAGAGTATTTAGTGCATCCTCTGTTCCATCAAACTTTGGAGCAAATCCACCCTCATCTCCTACAGCAGTGCTAAGGCCACGTTCATGAAGAACTTTTTTGAGGCTGTGAAAACACTCAGCGCCCATGCGGATTGCTTCTTTGAACGTTGGCGCCCCAATTGGACGAATCATGAATTCTTGAAATGCAATTGGTGCATCTGAATGCGATCCTCCATTTATGACATTCATCATTGGTACTGGTAGTACTTTGGCATTTGGTCCTCCTAAATATCTATACAAAGGCAAGCCACATGCCTTTGCAGCAGCTTTGGCAGAGGCTAGCGATACTCCTAGTACAGCATTCGCACCAAGCTTTTTTTTATTTTTTGTTCCATCAATTTCTAGCATTGCTGTATCAACTCCTAACTGATTACACGCGTCTACTCCGATTAATTCTGGGGCGATTATCGTATCTACATTTTCGACTGCCTGTTGCACGCCCTTTCCTAAGTAACGCAATTTATCGCCGTCTCGAAGCTCTACGGCTTCGTGCTCTCCAGTTGAAGCGCCCGATGGAACTGCAGCTCGGCCAAGGATGCCACATTCTAGTTCGACATCTACTTCGACAGTTGGATTGCCGCGAGAATCAATGATTTCGCGGGCGAGGATATTTGTAATTATAGTGCTCATGTGGAAGCTTTTGTTCTATCTATTTAAGTAAGTTTGATATTTTAAAATTTTATTGTTTATTGTGAATTCAACTAATGTAGGTCACTTGTGCCAACTATGTAAAAACTACAATTGTACTATAAAGAAGTTTTTATATAATTTGCATATATTTATTATGGGTATCTAGCATTTATGTATAGTTACTATAATTGTATTTGTTGTGCTTGTTGCTTGTAGTACTCTAGTCGCTGAGCCCATTGCGATCTTACTTCCAATTGATTGAGCTGCGTAACTAGGCTGTCAAAAGCTTCCACCTTTCCTTCACTTAAAGCATCAATAGCTAAGTGATAAACTGCTTCTGCTTTTATACTATCACTGTATATTGCGCTTGATGCTATGCTATTTAATTGATCTAAACCTTCTTCTTTAGCAGATTGGTAAGTAGTGAATGCTAAGCCAAGAATAGCTCGCCCAGCTAGAATATTCTCCCCTAGTGATTTTGCTGCCAGCGTATAAAATTCGGACGCACGCTTGTATTCCTTGTCTTCAAATGCTGCATCTGCGACAGATAGTGCGGCAAACCCTCCAATAGCTAGATCTGGATTTATAGTAGCAAAAGAATCAAGCTTTTCGGTATTTAATGAGCCAGAGTAATCGGCCTGCAACCTCTCTTCTGAGTAACCACGATAAATGCGAAATCCATTTAAGAGAGAAATTGTAACGATCAAAAAAAGAATACTACTAATAACCGAAGACTTATTCTCCATCCAGTAGACTGCAACACGATCTTCAAAAGAAAATTCAGTTGATTCCTCTGCATCGACTAGATTGCGCTCATCAATCACGGGTGCTTCGTCCTCAGTTGAGCGGTGTTTGTTTTTTTTGTGTCTTGGGCGTTTCATGGTTTGAGTAAATTAAAAAATTAGCCTAATAAAAAGACTTATAATTCTTGTTAATCAAATACGACTGTTTTGTTGTTATAAATAAGTATACGATTGTCTAGGTGTAAGCGAATTGCTTGTGCAAAGACTGACTTCTCTAAATCACGCCCTTTGCGAACTAAATCATGTACCGAATTTCGATGGCTTATGCGTGTAACATCTTGATGAATGATGGGACCTTCGTCTAAATCTGCTGTAGCGTAGTGGGCTGTCGCTCCGATTAGTTTTACGCCTCTACTATGCGCCTGATGGTAAGGCTTCCCTCCCGCAAATGCAGGCAAGAAAGAATGATGAATATTAATTATTGGGAGAGCTAAGCGAGCTAAAAAGTCATCAGATAAAATTTGCATATAGCGCGCCATAGCTACTAATTCGCATTCATAGCTTTTAATTACTTTTAATTGTGCCTCTTCGCATTCGGCTCGATTATTATCATCAATCGGCTGGTAGATGAAGGGTAAGCCATAAGCTTCGGCTTCTTTTTCTAAAGATTTATGGTTTGAAATTACACAAGCTATTTGGCCTGCCATCTCGCCTGCACGAAAACGTAGAATAGTGTCATGGAAGCAATGGTCGATTTTAGATACTAAAAGAGCAATTTTAGGTAAATCTGTAGATAGTGCTACTTGTACTTTCATTCCTAGCTCTTGACTCGCAAATTCTTTGAAAGCTACTGACTCTTCTTTTGTATCACCAGATGGACACCACTCTACTCGCTGAAAGAATATATTTGCCTCCGTATCTTTATGCTGGTCGGCATGATAAATGTTACTTCCGCGCGAAAAAATCCAACTCGACACCATAGAAACTAGACCTATTTGGTCAGGCCCAAATAATAGAGCTATTATAGTTGTTTGCTTCATTTTTTCGGTAGTATCTGTTTTGACAGGTTAGAATGTACCAAGATAAATTGAAATAAATAATTTCAGTATACTTAGAGGTATCTAGATCGGGTTAGCCTCTAGGCTGTAACTTTGAATAGAGCGCACTTCATAGCCTTTTTCTCTTATTCCTTTTATCCCATCAACAGCAGCAGCAGCAGCAGATAGTGTAGTCATTATGCAAATATTATGTTTGAGGGCTTCGCTTCGAATTAAATTTTCATTCTGACGCGGCACTGTCCCTTGCGGAGTATTTATAATCATAGATACGGTATCATTCTTGATTAAGTCGATTACGTTTGGTCTTCCTTCGCTAAGACGGCAGACTTTTTTCACGGTAATCGCATTCTTTTTTAATAAAGCTCCAGTGCCCGCAGTCGCTATAATGCCAAAGCCAAGAGCACTCAGTTCCTTAGCGATCTTTACCGCACATGGTTTGTCACTGTCTTTAACACTAATAAAAACATCTCCGCGGTCTGGTAGACTTGGCTTCGCTGCCATCTGTGACTTTGCGTAAGCAACACCTAGATCCTTATCGATGCCCATAACTTCTCCTGTAGAGCGCATTTCTGGGCTGAGCATTATCCTTGCTCCGGGGAAACGTGCAAATGGGAAAACTGATTCTTTGACCGCCCAATATGGCGGAATGATTTCTTTTGTGAATTTGAGGGCTTTGAGTTTCTCACCCGCCATTACTCGAGCGGCAAGTTTAGCTAGTGGAACCCCTATCGCTTTGGAGACAAATGGTACAGTTCGCGAGGCACGTGGGTTTACTTCAATAATAAAAAGTTCGTCATCTTTTATAGCATACTGTACATTCATTAACCCAACTACTTCTAATTCACGGGCGAGCGCATGGGTCGCCTTGCGTACTTTTTCTAAAATATTTTTTGAAAGTGTATGTGGCGGCATTACCATTGCTGCATCGCCGGAGTGTACTCCAGCAAATTCAACGTGTTGGAGAATTCCACCTATTACCGATGTTTCTCCATCGCATATACAATCGACATCTAGCTCGAATGCATCTTCAAGGAATTTATCAAGTAGTACAGGCTTACCGGGCGCAGCATCAAATACTTCGCGGATGATACCTTTCATTTCCTGCATGTCGTAAACAATAAACATACCTCGTCCCCCCAAAACAAATGAAGGTCGAAGCAATATGGGGAATCCTATTTCACCAGCTAATTCGTAAGCCTGCTCTTGCGAATTTGCTATACGGTTTTCTGGTTGCTTTAAATCAGTTCGCTCCAGAATGCTTCGAAACAAATTACGGTCTTCTGCAGCATCGATCATCGAAGGAGAAGTACCAATAATATTTACACCATGCGCTTCGAGATCGCTTGCTAAATTAAGGGGTGTTTGTCCTCCGAATTGTACAATTACACCATCACAGTCTTCTTGGTAATAGATTTCCAGCACATCTTCGAGGGTGAGTGGCTCAAAAAATAGTTTGTCGGAAGTATCATAGTCAGTAGATACTGTCTCTGGGTTAGAGTTAACCATAATAGTTTCATAACCGGCTTCCCTCAATGCAAATGAAGCATGCACGCAGCAGTAATCAAATTCGATACCTTGGCCTATACGATTGGGACCACCGCCAAGAATCATTATCTTCTTTTTGTCCGTCCTAGTTATTTCGTTTTCTGAACCATAGGATGAATAAAAATAAGGAGTGAATGCTTCAAACTCTGCAGCGCAAGTGTCGACCAAGCGATAGTTTGTAAGTATGCCAAGTTTTTCGCGTTTTTTACGAACTGTTTGTCGAGTAGAGCCAATTAACTCTCCAATCAGAATATCACTAAATCCAGATTCTTTAGCTTTATTCATAAGTCCTGAATCAATTTTACTTAAGCTACTCTTATTTAGCTCGAGTTCTGTGTCGACGATTTCTCTTAGCTGCTGCAGGAACCATGGATCAATTGCGCAGACCTGATAGATCTCTTCCGTGCTGATATTATTCAATAATGCATGCCGTAACCAGAAGACGCGCTCAGCAGTTGGTATAGAGATACCTTCACGAATTTTTTGTAAGTCCGTGATCTTTTCTGCAAGTCCAATTTTAGTTGGACCCATAAAGCCCATCGCTCCGATTTCAAGCGATCTTAATGCTTTTTGAAATGATTCTTTAAAGGTACGACCAATCGCCATCGCTTCACCTACAGACTTCATTGCAGAGGTCAGCGTGTTGTCCGCACCTGGGAATTTTTCAAATGTGAATCGAGGGATTTTAGTGACTACATAGTCGATTGTAGGCTCAAAGCTTGCCGGAGTTTCACGTGTAATATCATTTTGTAGTTCATCTAAACTATAGCCAACAGCTAGCTTTGCGGCAATCTTGGCAATAGGGAAACCAGTTGCTTTAGAAGCAAGGGCAGAACTACGAGAAACGCGTGGATTCATTTCAATTACTACCATACGACCATTCGCAGGGTTTACTGAAAATTGTATGTTTGAACCACCAGTTTCAACACCGACTTCACGGATGCATGCGAAGGAGGCATCTCGCATAAGTTGGTACTCCTTATCGGTTAGAGTCATCGCAGGAGCGATTGTAATGGAGTCTCCTGTATGAACACCCATAGGGTCAAAGTTTTCGATAGAGCAAATTACAACACACTGATCCTTGTGGTCGCGCATTACTTCCATCTCAAATTCTTTCCAACCAAGTAAGCACTCTTCTACTAGCACCTCTGTAGTGGGGGACATTTCGAGGCCGTTTTGTACCATTGCCTCATATTCTTCACGGTTGTATGCGATTCCACCACCAGCGCCACCAAGCGTAAAGCTTGGACGAATAATGATGGGAAACTCACCTATTAGTTCGTCTGCCGCCTTCAGTGCGTCTGCTAAATTATTAACTGTAGCCGAACGTGCTACATCTAAGCCAATTTTGAGCATCGCCTGCTTAAAAATCTCTCTTGCTTCACCTTTTACGATCGCATCAGGCTTAGCACCAATCATCTCAACACCATATTTCTTTAATAGTCCGCTTTCATGAAGCTCCATGGACAGATTCAGTCCTGTCTGACCGCCTAGGGTTGGCAGTAATGCATCTGGGTTTTCCTTTAAAATAATCTTTTCTAATGCATCCAGCGACAATGGTTCAATGTATGTGACATCAGCAAATTCAGGATCCGTCATTATTGTAGCTGGATTACTATTAACTAGTACCACTCTGTAGCCTTCCTCCCTTAGCGCTTTACATGCCTGAGTGCCAGAATAATCAAATTCACAGGCTTGGCCGATGACAATTGGTCCAGATCCTATGATTAGAATAGTTTTTATATCGGTGCGTTTTGGCATAAAATATCAAAAGGGTGAAATTTTTAACAATTCATGCAAGCACGAACGATCGTTGCTACCCTTAATAAGTACTATTTAATCAATTCCATTTTTAGTTATTCTTTTATACTACTATCTTCATATATATGAAACTAAATTTGTGTGTACAAATTGATTTGGTATGCTCATTTCGTAGCGAATATAGCCTGAATTTCAACAGTGCTGTCTTTAGGAAGGCCGGTGACTGCAACTGCTGCTCGAGTATGTCTTCCCCGCTCACCAAATACTTCGATAAATAAATCAGAGGCTCCATTAATGATCGCAGGGCTTTCTGAAAAACTTGGTATCGCATTAACAAAGCCACTGAGTTGGACTACTTGCTTAATTTGATCTAAGTCACCCAATGCTTGCTGCGCGGAAGCAAGTAGGTTCAGGGCGCAGACCCTGGCTGCTGCTTTGCCGTAGGCGATGTCGCGAGGTGCGCCAATTTTTCCACTGTGTGTGATGATTCCATCCACGCAGCAAATCGCGCCCGACAGGAAGAGTAGTTGACCTATTTTAACCGCAGGTTGGTAGTTACCCGCTGGTAAAGGAGCCTTGGGTAATTGGATGCCAAGCTTTGAAAGACGTTCTTCGATCTCCATGATGAATCTGCCAGTAATGCAATAGTATTTATCTAAATGTAAATTGTTTTTGTGGGCGATCAGTAGTATTAAGATTTATTAGAGTAAGGAATTTCTCCTTCACTGCGAGCGATAACAACTGCGCCAACTGTATCGCTAAATACATTCACGGATGTGCGACACATATCGAGCATTCGGTCAGTGATCCATACGACACCGATAGCCTCAACCGGAAGACCTACTGCTGGCAAAATGACTGAAATCGCTACCAGACTCGCTGCAGGAATTCCCGCGACACCGATGCTTGTTGTTAAGGCCAGAAAAACGACTAATAACTGTTGGCTAAAATCCAGCGCTAGAGTCCCAGTTGATGCGTATAATTGAGCAATAAACATAACGACAATACACTCATACAAAGCAGTACCATCCATATTTACGGTAGCCCCAAGCGGAAGCGTAAAGGAACTCGTTTTCTTTGATATGCCTGCTCGCCCTTCCACTGTTTCCATCGTTAAAGGTAAGGTGGCAGAAGAACTAGCCGTAGAAAAAGCGGTTAATAACACCGGCGCCATTGCTTTATAATGACTTAAAGGATTAAGCTTTCCGAAGGATTTTAATACGATGGCTAAGGTGATACAAAAATGAAAAGCCAGGGCGAAAAGAACGGTGATAAAAAAGCTGAACAAGGTGCCAATCAACTGATCAAAGGGTGCGTGCAAAAGAATCGGTGTGACTAGTCCAAATACTCCGATTGGAGCAAATCGAATAATAAAATCAGTGAGGTGAAGCATTACCTCTTGCGCGCCGTCCCAAAAGCTCTGTTGAGCAATGCGTAGTTCTTTGCGAAGTTTACCTATAAATGCTCCAAATAATATCGAGAAAGTAATCACCCCAAGTAATTGCCCATTATTCGCGGCAGCGTTCACAATATTTGGTGGAAACATACGTAAAAAAACAGCGTATAGATCATCTGTTCCACGGCCCTCAACTTTTTCCATGAGTCCCTGATGGAGCGCAGTTTCACTGGCTTCGCCTAAAATGGCAGCTGCAACTGCAGGGTCTACATTTCCTGGGTCTATAAGATTGACTGCAAGTAAGCCAACCACGACTGCGAATGCGCCGCTAAAAGTATAATAAAGAAAAGTCTTCGCGCTCATGCGCCCAACGCCCTTTTCGGCACCTAGATGCATAACTCCAGCAACGATCGATGCTACGATTAGAGGCACAATGACCATTTTTAATGCATTCATGAACAGCTTCCCAATAAACTGGCAAAAGCCTTCGACGTAAGCGCTCGATTGTACGCTACAAATTGGCAGAATAAACCGGGCGACTAAAACTGCTAGTGCTAGCGAGAACAAAATCTGCCAGTGGAGTTTCCATTTAATAGGATTCATAAATTATTCGGTATAGTGATCTAAATGTTTTTAGTTAAGTTGGCGAGCATTTGCCAGCAATGTAGTGGTAATGCTTCTGGGCGTATAGTCGGAGAAATTCCACTTAACAAAAGTGAATCGAACCAAGCGCTAATTTGTGGATTGTTTTCACTTTTACAGAGCACGCCTAGCTGTTTGCGGCGCTGGGTAAAAATACGCCGAACACACTCTTTTGCAGATTTAGAAAAATGTATTGGATTCTCTTTTTGGTCGAGTCTTATTAGAACCGAATCAACTTTAGGGACTGGAAGAAAGCATGGTCTTTTAACTAAGTGTGAACTATGTAGGGAGAAGGAGGATTGTAGAAATATAGAGATAGCTCCAAAAGTTTTGTTGCTTGGGTCGGCGACGTAGCGATCTGCTGCTTCCTTTTGTAGCATCAGTACCATGCGCTTAGGCAGTGGCTTCGATAAGATTAGATCCATCCATGGAGTCGCAACCGCATAGGGTAAATTGGCGATAATTCTAAAATCTTGGCTTTTACAAAGTCGGGTAAGCCCAGCATGTGGATCTTCGAGGCAATCACCATCGATTAGGTTAAAGTTTGGTGCATCCCCTAAAATACTAGAGCGCAAGTAGGCACTTAGTTTAGGGTCGCGTTCAATAGCCCATAATTCTGCCCCTGTGTCTAGAATAGCCTGCGAGAGTGTGCCTAATCCGGGGCCAATCTCTATGACGATTGAGGTTGAATCTATATCAGCAAGCTCAATCGATTTTCGCACAATATTTCCGTCAATGAGGAAATTCTGTCCGAGTTTTTTATTTGGGACATGTTCAATCTGACGGAGAATCTCCCGGGTTAATGTAGGGCTTAAAGGCATCGCATGCATCTCTCTAGTGGAAAATCGCAGCGTTTTTACTTTATGTATTGTGAAAGGCCTTAACTAATGATTCAGGATCTTCTATCCTCATTAGTGCCTCACCAACAAGAATTGCATCTGCTCCGCACATGCTAGCCCGCTCTGCATCTCCTGGCTCAAAGATTCCGCTTTCGCTAATACGAACAATTGATTCTGGGATTTGCGGAATTAGGTATTCCGATACTCCGAGATCAGTTTGAAAGCTTTTCAAATCGCGATTGTTGACGCCGATTATTTTTGGGTCGAATTTTAGTGCTTTTTCCAATTCACGTTCCTCATGAATTTCAAAGAGTACATCTAAACCTGCCAAGCTAGCCGATTCATAGAGAGCCTTGATCGCATCATCATCGAGGGCTCGTACAATAATTAATATTGCCCGCGCGCCTGCTTCAGCTGCCTCAACGACCTGTACTGGATGGATCATAAAATCTTTACGTAAGCAAGGGGTGCTTCGTTGATGCGCTTCTAAAAATTCAACCACGTCCCACAGGTCTCGAAGGCTGCCACCAAAGTAAACAGTATCTGTAAGAATTGAAAAACAATCCGCTTTGGCATTTGTATATTTACGAGCCTGTTCAATAGCATCTAGATCTTGATTGGCAATTTGACCCGCAGAAGGCGATTTACGTTTGATTTCTGCAATGACCGATAGCCGATCTTTGCGCGCGAGCGCATCGTAAAAACTTCCGCCTTGTTTTTGTATATGAGCAAGGCGCTCTAATTCGCTGTCACGTACGGGGCGAATCAAATTGCGATAGGCATGCCGCTTAGCCGCCATTATTTCAGTGAGTTTGTCCATATATAAAAAAGCCTACTTTAAAAAAGCAGACCTTTAAAATTACTTTTCTTTAAATAAGATCAAGGCAGGTTTTAAGGATTTGAATTGACATGCCGTGATTCCACCCAGTCTACAATTAAATCTGGCTCGTTTTCATGTACCCAAGTAACTGTCAGAAATTCCGCAGGGTGAATGTTGTGAGTTTTAAAAAAACGCCGATCGCCACCGCATCCATACATTGTTTCAGGTGGTAATTCTCCTCGAAGTTTAGCGATTGCCTTGGGAATAATTCGTGGCAACCATTCGATCCCGCGCATCGTGTTTTGCTTAGCGGGTAGCTCGGCTGGGTCAATTGTGTGCTTTGAAGCGACCCCTTTT
>JAKVCN010000027.1 GCA_022448585.1 Puniceicoccaceae bacterium
CCCAATCCCCACTGTAACGCAAGAGGCGGACAAGCCCAAATTAAAATAAGCCCAAGATAAGTACCAGATACATATGTTAGACTAAGCACACCGACAAGACCAACAAAGAGGCCCAAAAGTAGTCCAAGATAAGAAAATCTTAGTTTAGCGTATTCACTATGCGGCACCAACAAAGCCCAAAGCACCCCTACTAAAATAGCCTGTAAAAACATAAAAAAATATTCTTCGATCGGCACATACCCTAAAACTCCAATTATGCCCCCCGATTGATAAGTCCAAACTCCACGCATTATTAAGTAATTATCCCAAGGGGTCGTGTACACCAAAGCAATAATTCCCATAAGTATAATTGGCAAAAACTCAGATTTGCCTGATCCTGTAAGCAGTATTTTAGCGCAGAGCGAAATGAGCAAAGGCGTACAAATAAAAGTAATCAAAAAATCAAAATAAGTCATTAATTACTTTTTGAACAGTGAGCGACCCAAGCATAGGATTAAAAAATATATTTTTCTTGGCCAGTTTACTACAGCACGGTTTTTGTAGTAATAGTTTGGGTTAGAGCGAATTAATATACCTATTTCTCGGTACATCTTGGTCGCCCAACGAACAACGATTCGCATTCTCCAGGGCAGAAAGTAAATACCAAGGCTAGAAGTAACATATAGCTTATCAGCCATCTTAAGAAGACGTTCTTGTGCTGGTAGGGTTGTATTATATACATCGATATCGCATAATAGTAAATCCTCTGTGGTAAGATTAGAGGGAAGCAATTCAGCAGGCATATAGATCCTGTCATTCTCAGCATCTTCTCGCACATCTCGACAGATATTAGTTAATTGCATAGCGATTCCTAAATTCTTGGCGTGTTCTAGCGCCTTTTTATCTTTTACACCAAAAATTGGACAGAGCATTAGACCTATTGTGCCAGCAACTCCATGACAATATGTAAGTAGCTCCGTTTCCGATCGCATCCTAACTCCTTGTTGCTCCATGAGCATGGCTTGCATAAGTTCGGTTAAAGGTTTGCCATCTAAGCCCCAGCGTGATTGCAGAAACCTATAATGGTCTACGATGAAATGCGGCTGATTATTTAGCCATGCATCCATTGCTTGAAGCAACAGTTCGCCTTGACCATCATCAGCCCAGTCATCAAGAGTTCTACAAACATAATACAGTCGAAAAACTGCGTCTGCCTGCTTTTTTGGTAATAATAATGATGCAAGTGAAAAGGTCTTACTCTTTGAGCAAAACAAAGTTTTTAAGTCATCCAAGGATTCCCCTCTAGCTGGTGGAACAATTTTTTCGATTATCCGAGCTGAGGTAATCACTCCTGGTACGCCAGCACCAGGATGTGTGCCTGCTCCGCAAAAATAAAGATTATTAAGTTCCTCAGACTTGTTGTGAAAACGAAACCAAGCAGATTGACGAAAAAGTGGTGCGATCGAAAATCCGCATCCCCACAAAGTATTAAACTTATCTTCAAAATCATTAGGGCTCACAAAATGTGATACTTCTATACATTCACTTAGACCAGGTAAAAGAGATTCTTCTAACTGTTTTTCAACTTGTAAACGAACCATTTCTCCTGCCTTTTTCCAGTCAATATTAGCTTTTTTGTTGGGAACTGGAGCAAGTACATAAAATGCATCACCATTATCCGGAGCCATTGTCGAATCAGTAGCAGCTGGACGATGTAGGTATAAACTTAAGTCATCAGAAAGAACTTTTTGATCATATATATCATCCAGTAACTCCTTAAATGAATCGCCCATTACGATGGTGTGATGTTTGATGTCAGGATAGGATCTACTTGTACCGAAGTACCAGACAAATAAACCCATAGAGTAAGTCAGATTGTCGATCCTAGAGTTCGTCCATTTACGGCGATATTTTTGATCAACAAGATCACGATACACTTTTGCAGGATCCGCATCAAAAACGACTATGTCTGCATGCACTTTTTTACCGTCTTTTAACTCAATCCCCACGGCTGATTCATCTTGGACTATAACTTGAACAGCGCTACAGTTAAGTCGTAGCTCTATACCCTCCTCATTCATTAATTTTACAAGAGCATCAACCAATGATCCTGTTCCTCCCCTCGGAAACCAAACTCCCCACTTTCGCTCTAGGTAATGTATAAGACAATATATTGAAGTTGTATTCAAGGGATTACCGCCAACTAACAATGGATGTATACTAAAAGCCTTTCTCAATCGATCATCCTTTAAATAAAGTGACACTAGCGAGTATACAGAGAGGTAGCTCTTTAGTAATATTAGCGAAGGCACCTGCCTTACCATTGTCCAGAAACTATGGAATGGTTTGTCTGAAAGCTTCTCAAAGCCTACCTTAAATATCTTTTTTGAAAAGTTGACTAGATCTTTATATGCTTTCCCCTCTCCTGGTGAAAGACGATCAATTTCTGCGAGGGTATCCTCTACATTGCCTCCGTAGTCTAACCTGGAACCATCAGAAAATTCAAATCTATACCACGGCTCAACTGGTAAAAAATCTACGTAGTCAGCGCGCTTCTTCCCATACAAATCAAATAGTTCATCGAACAAAAAAGGTGCTGTTATGACGGTGGGCCCAGCGTCAAATTTATATCCATTCATTTCGTAAACCTGAGCACGACCGCCTGCTTGCGGATTATTGTCAACAACAGTAACTTCGTAGCCAAGTCTGCGAAGTCGTAAAGCTGACGCCATACCTCCAAAGCCTGCGCCAACAATAACCGCCTTACGACATTTTGAAGCACACATTTGAATTCAAAAGCTAACTAAATAGTTCAAGTTAGCCTACAAGAGACCAACAGATATTTCCTTATCATTTGATGCTAATGACTTAAGCGCTACAAAAGGTATTAGTAAATCATCTAATAAAAGCCGTACTTGTTTTGGCATCGATTCAGAAAGCTTAAATGATTGGCAAACTAAACTATCATGGTAATCTTGTATATGATTAAAAATTTCTGCAGAAGACATTTTAGACTGGGAATATAAGTTGTATATATTAGGTCGCCCATTTTTGAGATCAGAGGACATCTGAAGACCTGCTTCACTACCTAAAAAGTCACACTGATCATCTTTTATCTGATAAGCTACTGCTATGTTTAATAATATCTTGTTTAAACAACTTGTGTGTATGCTTTTTTTGGTAAAAAGAGCTATGCATCGTACCGGTAAAGCAAATAATGCTCCAGTTTTGAGTGAAGACATAGTATAATAATTTTCTAAAATAGAAGCTTCATCACTATAATTAAACTCAAGCTCCGTGAATGCTCCAGATACTGCCGAATTGACCGCACAAGAGATTTCATTCATCCAAGAAAGCTTCAGGGTTGGGTCTTCCTTTGAAAGACCTACAGTTTCATATGCTTTTGCAATAAGTAAGTCACCAATTAATAAGGCTTTTGCTTTACCGTACTTTTTCCATATTGTTTGAACACCTCTCCTCTCCGAATCTTCGTCGATAAGATCATCATGTATGAGACTTGCATCATGCAATAACTGCGTTGAAGCAGCTATATCTAATAGAATATCTTCTGGTATGTTGTAAGCATAACCTAAACCTAAACATATCTTTCCACGTATGTTATGTCCCGACCAAAAATAATCGTCATCAGATAATTCAGCTAAAATTGGATCATTGCAAAAAGAAGCCCTGAGTCGCCACTCAAGACGACTCAGGGCTGTGGACATTATATCCATATCGGGTATAAATATCTAAGGTATTAGCCTATTCACTGTCGCTAATTGCGGCTACCCAAATCGCAAGACCAAAGGCTGCTTTATTCACCAAATCTGCTAAATTATAAACTATATTTAAAGTTTCGCTGTCGTTAGTACCACCACCCAAATAAGCTAGGAAATATCCAATAGGATATATAGCCCAACCAATTGTTACAATAAGACGTATTGTCTTGAAGGCTGTTTGGGAAGCTAAATTACCGCTGCTAGCATTAACCTTGGAAGCCTCACCCTTGAAAATTTCAAAGATTATGTAGAGCCATCCTGCCATACCGAGAATGAAGCCAAAAGTTGCATCTACGTAACCAACTTCACCTAAGTAACCACCAATTAACATAACTAGTGAAGCAATAAGCAGTTTCCAAAATACGCGAACACTAACAATAGTGACAGCAGCTAATATTAAATAGAATTCAACAATTTGTAGAGGTACCGTTATCAACCAATCAATATATCGAAACACTGTTGGGCTAGATCCCGTACTGACCCAAATGTCACGCATATAAAGGTAGTGCCAAAAAGCAACGCCTGTAACGAGACCAGCAACAGTTAAAGAAGTCTTCCACTTTCCTTTGACTCGATCACGTTCGATGAAAAAGAATACAGTTGCTGCCAACATGATTGCTGTAGCAAGCCAAAAACTTACTCCAACAAAATCACTTGGGTGAAGTGACCCGCCATGAGACTGGGATACAGCGGCGTGGTCGCCACCGAAAGCAAATAATGCTACTAACATAGAGCTAGCTAGAGTGATTAATAATTTTTTACTATACACAATAATATAAGGTTAAGATTATAGGATGATCATCAGGTACCAAATACCATGACATGGTTTGTAAGATAATTCATGAAAATAAATTGATACAAGTAATTTTTTTTAAAAAAATACATATAAGTGTTACTACTATAGTATATTCAATAAATTAGAATTTAACGAGGTGCTACAATGAAAAAAATTACCTTTAATCGAACTAGTAGACTGCCAATTAGCTAAATAGGCTTGAAGCATATGCACAATGTCACAGTTTAACTTAGCTACTACAAATTATAATGATGATATGAATACCTACACGTTTGCAGTACTACCTGGTGATGGAATCGGACCTGAAGTCATGGAGGTCGCCCTCGAAGTCCTCAAAGTTTCTGGCGAAAAGTTTGGCTTTAATTTAGATTATAAAAATGCAGACATCGGCGGTATTGCTATCGACAATCATGGACTTGCTTTTCCTGATAGTACCAAAGTCATTTGTGAAGAAAGTGATGCTATATTGTTTGGTTCAGTGGGAGGGCCAAAATGGGAAAATCTACCTCCAGAGGAACAGCCGGAACGCGCTGCATTACTGCCCATACGTAAAGCATTCTCTCTCTACGCAAACGTGCGACCAGGACTGCTCTATCCGCAATTAACCGACGCTTCTCCGCTCAAAAAAGAACGCATTCCATCAGGAATTGATATCGTCTGCATTCGAGAATTAACTGGAGGCATTTACTTCGGACAGCCCAAGTCAACGAAAATACTGCCTAATGGTCAACAACAAGCTATCGATACAATGGTCTATCAAACTAGCGAAATCGAGAGAATTGCGCAAGTAGCAATTGATACCGCACGCGCTCGCGGCAGTAAGGTATGCTCGATTGATAAGGCAAATGTTTTGGAAACTTCTGTACTCTGGCGGAAAGTTGTGAATGATTTTTTTGAGGAGCATGCACCAGAAGTAGAACTCAGTCACATGTATGTAGACAATGCTGCAATGCAACTTGCACGTGACCCAAATCAATTCGACGTGCTCCTCACTGAAAATATGTTTGGTGATATATTATCCGATGAGATGGGCGTTATTTGCGGCTCACTTGGCATGCTCGCCTCCGCAAGCCTTGGCGCTAACAATAATAGCCACGGACACCCTTTTGGGCTTTACGAACCATCCGGTGGAACCGCCCCAGATATTGCTGGAATGGGCATTGCTAATCCTTGCGCACAAATTCTTTCTGCAGCTATGATGTTGCGCTATAGTTTTGGTGAACTAAAAGCTGCAAGTGCCATAGAAAAAGCAGTTGAAGCTGCGGTAACATCTGGGACTAGAACTGGTGACATCGCTTTTGGTCTTGAATCTGTTGACACAGTAGCCATGGGAACTGCAGTACTCACAAATCTTTAGCTAATACTCCATTAATTTAAAGTTATGGAACGCTAATTCTAGCTATGAAATCTGCAGAGATTCGCCAATCATTCCTCGATTTTTTTGAGAGTAAGCAGCACACCATCGTGCGCTCCGCATCACTGATGCCACAGTCACCTGGATTGCTCTTTACTAATGCAGGAATGAATCAATTCGTTCCCTACTTCCTTGGCACAGAAAAAGCATCCTATAGCCCACCGCGTGCAGCAGATACTCAGAAGTGTATACGAGCAGGTGGTAAACATAATGACCTCGAGGATGTTGGTTACGATACGTACCACCACACATTCTTTGAAATGTTAGGTAATTGGTCCTTCGGTGACTATTTCAAGAAGGAAGCAATTGAATGGGGATGGGAACTAATAGTGGATGTTTGGGGTACACCCCCTGAGCGCCTCTATGCCACAGTTTATGAGCCTTCTGAAGGCGACCCCTCTGTATTCGATCAAGAGGCTTATAATTTGTGGGCGGAACTGTTCGCCGCTAAAGGACTCGACCCGAAAAAGCATATCATTAGCGGCAACGCAAAAGACAACTTTTGGATGATGGGTGAAACCGGACCCTGTGGTCCCTGCTCAGAACTACATGTAGACTTAACTCCTTCTGGGGACAGTCAAGGTAGCTTAGTCAACCAAGATTCAGATATGTGTATAGAAATTTGGAACCTCGTCTTCATTCAGTACAATGCAGAAGAAAATGGCTCTTTTCGAGACTTGCCTGCAAAGCATATAGATACTGGCATGGGCTTTGAACGCGCCTGCTCACTTATTCAAAATACCAAAGGCTTTACTGACTTTTCTAAAAAACCAAGCAATTATGCGACAGATGTGTTTCAGCCGATTTTTCGTAGCCTCGAAAAACTAAGTGGTAAAAAATACATCGACATATATCCAGGAAAAGAGATCGCTCATTCAGACACACTCAATGAAGCAATCGCCTTTCGAGTTATCGCTGATCATATTCGCACCTTAACCTTCTCCATTGCAGATGGAATAAAACCAGGCAATACTGGTCGTAACTATGTACTGCGCCGAATCCTTCGTAGGGCCGTGAAATACGGAAGGACCCTTGGCTTCGATGGTAGTCAACCGTTTTTGCCTTCACTGGTAAAAACGATAGTCAATGAATTTGGTGCAGTCTTTCCAGAGCTTAAAAAGCACGCGGATACAGTCATAAGGACCCTTACGGACGAAGAAAGTAATTTTAATAAAACCCTCGATCGAGGTATACAGTTATTTGAAAGCACTACTGAAAAATCTAACGTCTTTTCTGCGAAGGATGCTTTTAAGCTCTATGACACCTATGGTTTTCCGACCGACTTAACTGCACTACTCTGTCGTGAGCGCGGCATCGCACTCGATGAATCAGCAGTTGAAAATTACATGCAAGCGCAGCGCGAACGGGCCCGTGCAGCACAAAAGAAGACAATCGTTCGTGCTCTAAATCTAAATACTGACGTGCATACTGAATTTGTCGGCTTCGATAATGATAACTGTGAAGCTCGCATACTAGAAGTACACGCCCAGGACGAACAAGTGATTCTTATTACTAATTGCACAGTTCTTTTTACAGAAATGGGCGGACAAGACAGCGATAGAGGTACCGCTATAATCCACGGGCAGAGCTATCCAATTAATGCCGTACAAAAAATGGGTTATGCGACCGCACACATGATAAGCGAAGTCGACCCCAAAAGCTTAAGCGTAGGCGATACCATACAGATATCAATAGATACTACCCACCGCGCGTCAATCGAAGCGCACCATACAGCTACACACCTTCTGCATTGGGCTTTGCATAAGGTTATTTCGGCAGATATATCTCAACAGGGATCGAGTGTCTCTTCAGCACGCTTACGTTTTGATTTTAATTCAAAAGCACTTAGCACAGAGCACCTCAGTGGCATTGAAAATTTGGTTAATGAGCGTATTGGCAAGGGAGACGATGTTTATTGGCAAGAAGTCACTTATGACGATGTCAAAGACCGTCAAGATATTATGCAATTCTTCGGCGATAAATACGGCAACAAAGTTCGAGTCGTACAGATTGGTGGTAAACCGCATGCCCTGAATGGATATTCTATGGAATTATGTGGTGGTACTCATGTGAAAAATACCGCCGAAATCGGTCTTTTTAAAATTAAATCAGAGTCAGCAATCTCATCAGGAATCCGTCGCATAGAGGCTTTATGCGGTGCAGCAGCAGAGTCCTATATAGCAGAACAAGAAATTAAAGAAAGCGCTGCCAAAACCACTCAGCTAAATAAACTTAAATTGCTCAATCTGAAACTGTCTAAGCTAGACCAAGTTACTTTTTTAGTCGATCCATCTGCAAGCGCGGAACAAATTAAAGCCACCAGTGTAGCAGCTGACAGAGCATTAAAAAAAGCACTGACTGCGAATGCTGCAAAAATCGCCAAGTCTCTTCTCGAAGTACACGACACAAGCAAAAACTGTGTCATTGCTGTAGAAGGATCTGTTGTTCTGTTACAGGAATTACTAAGCGCTCTTAAGCATGAACAATATGAACATGCTGCATTCTTAATAATAAACGATCATGAGAAGTTGCACATCGGTGTCATCTGCGGTGAGCTCGCACGGTGCAATAATTTGATGGCAGGACAACTCCTTCAATCACTAGCACCAATTGCTGGCGGAAAAGGTGGTGGAAAGCCAGAAATGGCTCGCGGTGCAGCCTCTGAAGTTGCTAAGTTTTCTGCACTAAAGAAAGCAGCACTTAATAAACTTAGCTAAGTCGAACTACTTTAATTAATCGGTTAAGTATTTATTTGTCTATGGCGTATTTGCCAGCACCGACAAACATAAGACCTAAAAAAACAACCCCTAATTCGATAGCATGACCGGCACTACCTAAACCATGGCCTTCTCCAAAATGCATGAGCGCTGCGATTAGCATTACAAATGTTAACATCGCACTTGAAAGACGTGTTAAAAAACCAAGGATCAAGAATAGTCCGCCAAATACTTCAGTCATCGAAGCCATAAATCCCCAAAACTGTGGGGCTACATCAACTCCTATGTGGGTCATTGCACCTCCTAATTTTTCCCATTTTTCTGCTCCAGCAGCAAGTTTAGGCCACCCATGTACTATCATCATAAGACCTAAGCCTGTACGCATAACTAGCAAACCAAAATCAGAGAAACTAGATAAAAAAGAGAGCGAAAATTTATGCATCATGTGTAAAGGATTGTAGGAGGATAGTACTAAATTATACTACTTATAAAATGATAAAGTAATGCAAAGGGACAAAAAATTAAATCAAACAACAAAGTAAATGACATGTATTTGAAACATTACTATTATAAAATTGTATCGTAATTTAAATAATTCAAAAAAATCGTAAAATAGATATTGTTAATCCGATACAGTTGCTATTCTAATCTACTTTTATTGGCAATATATTAATAACAACAGTGTAGCTAATATACTGCCTATGTAAAAACTTTTACCCACATTCTATTTTGTATGTTTAAACTATCTGCTAACCAACTAATCTGCATTATTCCAGTATTTGGAATTATTGCATTACTTTTTACTGCCTGGAGGTCTTCTTGGGTTGCACGCCAAGATTCTGGTACTGAGCGCATGAAACGAATTGCAGACAATATAGCACTGGGGGCAATGGCATTTTTAAAAGCAGAATATAGGATATTAGCGGTTTTTGTCGCTAGCATTGCAGTGCTACTTTTAATTGGCGGAATAACAACAGAATCCAACTCGCCCTTTGCTGCACTCTCATTTATTTTAGGAGCACTTAGCTCCGCATTAGCAGGCTATATTGGTATGCGAGTTGCCACAAAAGCCAATGTTCGTACTACCCAAGGAGCTCGCACAAGTTTAGGCGAGGGGCTAAAAATAGCATTTGCTGGTGGCTCTGTTATGGGAATGGGAGTCGTTGGTTTAGGCGTGCTCGGGCTTGGCTCACTCTTCTTAATTTTCTCCAAAACTATAGGCAATGGTCCAGAGTCGATAAATACAGTAATGACAATCATTACAGGCTTTTCATTCGGAGCATCTTCAATTGCACTTTTTGCGCGTGTAGGTGGAGGCATCTACACAAAAGCTGCAGATGTCGGGGCTGACTTAGTTGGTAAAGTTGAAGCAGGTATACCTGAGGATCATCCGCTGAACCCAGCTACCATCGCTGATAATGTAGGTGATAATGTAGGTGATGTAGCTGGCATGGGAGCTGATTTATTTGAGTCCTATGTAGGTTCCATCATAGCAACAATGGTTTTGGGTTCGGTGTTTATGACTTTAACAGAATTTTCTGCATTACCTTTAGGCGCAGTTCTCTTGCCCCTAATTCTTGCAGGTTTAGGCATAATAACCTCTATAATAGGTACTTTTTTTGTAAGAGTAAAAGATGGGGGTAGTCCTCATAAAGCACTCAATACTGGAGAATTAGTTGCAGGTGGTATTTTTCTAATAGGTACATTTATAATTACTCGTTCTCTCCTACCAGAGCATTGGCTAAGCGGCACAATTGAATTTAGTGCTTTGGGAGTATTTGGTGCAGTTACGCTTGGACTAGCGGCTGGAGTACTGATAGGAACAGTCACAGAACATTACACCGGCACAGGTAAAAAACCAGTAATTGCTATTGTTCGTCAATCTGTTACCGGTTCTGCTACTAACATTATAGCAGGTCTAGGTGTCGGCATGCGCTCGACCGCCACACCAATTATTATTTTAGCAGTAGCCATTTTAGGTGCCTTCGAACTTGCAGGTCTATACGGGATCGCCATCGCAGCAGTAGGCATGCTTTCAAACACAGGAATACAATTAGCTGTCGATGCATATGGTCCTATTTCCGATAATGCAGGGGGTATAGCTGAAATGAGTGAATTAGCTCCAGAAGTTCGTAATCGCACAGATAAACTAGATGCTGTTGGCAATACCACTGCGGCTATTGGAAAAGGTTTTGCAATAGGTTCGGCCGCTCTAACTGCACTAGCTCTTTTTGCAGCATTTAAAACAACTTGGGAGCAGGCAAATGGTGGTACTGAACTAATGATTCAAGTAACCGACCCGAAAGTTTTTGCAGCTCTATTTGTGGGGGCAATGTTACCATTTTTATTTTCAGCACTTTCCATGGAGGCAGTCGGACGAGCGGCTATGGCTATGATTGAGGAAGTTCGCCGGCAATTTCGAGAAATTCCAGGTCTTCGCGCAGGTTTAGATGCACTTAACCGCAATGTAGGTAAAGCAACGCAGACTTGGTCACAAGAAGATCGACACACATTTGATGCAGCGCTTACGCAAGCTGAATACGGAAAATGTGTAGAAATATCTACAAAAGCAGCCATTCGAGAAATGGTGAAGCCAGGCTTACTAGCTGTAGCAGCTCCAGTTGCTATCGGATTTCTAGGTGGTGCCGAAATGCTAGGTGGTTTACTTGCTGGAGTTACAGTGACTGGTGTTCTACTAGCCCTTTTTCAATCTAACGCTGGCGGCGCTTGGGATAATGCAAAAAAAATGGTTGAAGAAGGCTATGAAGTAAATGGCAAGGTTTTAAGCAAAGGTTCTGAAGCACATAAAGCTGCAGTAGTTGGCGATACTGTCGGGGATCCATTTAAAGATACTTCAGGACCTTCTCTGAATATACTTTTAAAGCTAATGAGTGTCGTGGCACTAGTTATCGCAACCTTCATTTAAACCGTACTGGGCACAAGAGCTCAGTACCTAGTTACGTAAATGCTGCTAATTAGCGACTAGATTTAGCTTGTCGAGGCCACTACTAGCGACCGCGCATTTCTCGCTCTGCTTCACGCATGGTGACCTGGCGCTTCAAGGTCTCGCGCTTATCGTGCAACTTTTTTCCAGTGCACAAGGCTACCTCAATCTTAAAAAGCCCGTGCTTCATGTAGAGGCGCAGCGGTACCAATGTCTTGCCACCAGTATCCATCGCACCAATCAGCTTGTTAATTTCTCGGCGATGCAGTAATAGCTTTCGTTTACGACGAGGTTGATGATTCTGTAAATTACCGAACTTGTATTCACCAATATATGCATTAAATAACCAAACTTGTCCTTTTTCGATTCGGCAAAAAGATTCACTTATTTGCGCACTACCATTGCGTATCGCTTTGACTTCAGTACCTAGCAAAGCAAGTCCTGCTTCATATCGATCACCCAGAAAAAAATTGTGAGTCGCCTTTGTATTGCGAATCTCGCGGTAACGATCCTCTGAAGATTTCTTTTTGGCACACATCATATGAAATAGATACAGGATATACTAGAGTCCATACTGCATACCTCTGTACACATCATGTCATAGACATACTGTCAACAATCCGAAAATGCGCCTCTTAGGAACCTAAGCCTCTTCAATCTCGTCAATTTGATAGGTAATCTTACCTTCCATTATCTCGCGAAGCGCCATGTCCTCTGCAGTCAAGCGCTCAAGCGATTCAATTAAGGGCTTGTAGCCATTCTTTAACTGTTTCGCACGGCGAGAAACCACATTGATAAGTACCATAGGGTCAGTGATCACCTTTTGCGCTTCGTGTAAATAGTCGTCTCTCAAATTAGTTGCTCCTTTTAATTGAAATTAGAAAAACAGTGCAAAATGGCTTGCACCGTATTGTTTGCAATAAAAAAGCGGTCTTGCGCTAAAAAACGGCAAGATTCCCATTGACAGTTATACACTCAATTTTACTGTACATCGCTTTTCCAAAGACATGAAAACGACTTTATCTACAAATTCAGACCACACCAAAACTTGGTTCATTGTCGATGCTGCTGACGAAACACTTGGACGTATTGCAGTAAAAATTGCCAACGTACTACGTGGTCGCCACAAGCCTACTTACACTCCTCATGCCGATACGGGTGATTTTGTTGTGGTTATAAATGCCGAAAAAATCAAAGTTTCGGGAAACAAAAATGAGGATATTCGCTATATGTTTTATTCTGGTTGGATGGGTGGAGACAGTTATATAAGCATGCAAGAAATGCGTGCGAAAAAGCCTGCATTTATAATTGAGCACGCAGTAAAAGGCATGTTGCCGCGTAATAAATTAGGTCGCCAAATGATAAAAAAACTTAAGATTCATTCAGGTTCAGAGCATCCATACGAAGCGCAAAAACCAAAGCCACTAGTTTGAGCTTATTATGGTTGCCTCAAAAAAATTAATTTAAACGCACTAAAATGAGCGAAAAAACATACGTAACTATCGGGCGTCGTAAGACAGCCTCAGCAAGAGTGCGCCTTACTCGTGGTACTGGAAAAGTCATCGTCAACGGAAAAAGTCCTGCAGATTACTTTAAAGCAGAAGATTTCACTCGCGCTGCATTATCTCCGCTCACAACGGTAGAAATGAGCGATCAAGTTGATATTACTGTTAAAGCAGAAGGCGGAGGACTAAACGGTCAAGCAGGAGCAACTCGCCTTGGTATTGCTCGTGCACTCGAAAAATTGAATGAGGAGCTTCGTTCACCCCTTAAAAAAGATGGGCACATGAAGCGTGACCCTCGAAGCCGTGAGCGTAAGAAGTCGGGGCAACCAGGCGCTCGTAAGCGTTTCCAATTCTCCAAGCGTTAATTAATTCGCGCCTAGGACGCATTTTTGCAACCCTTCATGGCCGTGGTTAACGTGCTTTGGAGGGTTTTTGTTGTTCCCTATTTACCCCTAATCAGATAAACATTTAATAAATATTTCTAAAAATGAAAGCTGCAATAATTGGTGCCTCCGGATATTCTGGAGAAGAATTAATCAAGCTACTAGCTCGGCATCCTAACGTAGAGTTAGCAGCAGTTACTTCGCGTTCCCTTGTAGGCAAAAAGGTAGCTGATTCGATGCCTATGATGCGGCACTCAATCGGTGACCTATGTTTTGCTGATTCTGACCCTCAACAGTTAGCTCAAAATACTTCTATTGATCTTTTCTTTTTAGCCTTACCGCATGGTGTCGCTTCAGAATTTGCAGATCCACTGTTCAAGGCAGGTAAAACAATCATTGACCTAAGTGCAGATTTTAGGCTCAGTTGCGAACAAAATTATAAGTCGTATTATGGCTTCGCGCATCCAGCGCCCCATCTATTAACTGTAGCACCTTATGTCGTGCCAGAGCTTGCCGACCCATCGTGGATAGAATCCTCATTAATTGCCTGTCCTGGTTGCTATCCAACAAGCGTGCAATTGCCTCTAGTACCGCTCCTCAAAGCCGGATTAGTCGACAACAAAGGTATTGTAATTAATAGCTACAGTGGCGTAAGTGGCGCTGGTCGAAAAGTAGCTGAAGATTATATTTATTGTGAGCGTAACGAAAGCATGAAGGCATATGGCCTACCGTTACACAGGCACGTGTCTGAAATTGAGGAGCAATTAGAAAAGGCTGCGCTTGCAGACTGCGTTATACAATTTAGTCCGCATTTAGCGCCAATGTCACGTGGCATCTACACAACTATCATCGTTAAGGCTAAAAGTAGTCTTAAGAGAGCTCTTAGCACCCTAGAAAGTGCCTATACAGACAAGCCATTTGTTCATTTATTACCTGAGGGTAGCTTACCTGATACCAAAATTGTCGTCGGCACTAATAGGTGCGACATAGCAATAGTCCATGATAAGCGTACTGATAATTTCGTAATCACATCCGCTCTTGATAACTTACTTAAAGGAGCAGGAGGACAAGCTGTGCAACTAATGAATATAAAGTATGGGTATGCTGAAACTGCAGGTCTAATCTAAGCTAGTACCCTTAGCAATAAGATATACCATAGATATATGACGTCTTCTATAACAGTTCAATTACTCAAGGAGTCGAATGGAATTTCCGACTGCCCAGGCTTTCAGACCTCAGGGGTTGCCTGCGATATACGTGAATCCGGAGATCTTGAGCGTCTAGATTTAGCTCTATTAACTCCACTTACTCCATGCTCTGTAGGGGGGGTATTTACACAAAACGATGTATGCGCAGCTCCAGTAAAAGTCTGCCAAAATACTCTCACTGCAAGTGCCAACAATATTGGGGGCTGTGTCATAAATAGTGGTAATGCCAATGCAGTTACTGGCGAGCAAGGTTACTTAGATGCGCTAAAGATGGATACTCTTGCTAGGCAATATACAAATATCCAAGCACCCTTTTTAGTATGCTCAACAGGGCGTATTGGACGCGCCTTACCCATGCAAAAGATCGAAATGGGGATTTCAAGTGCCGCCAAAATTCTCAGTGATACAACTGAAACTTCTCTTAATTGTGCAGATGCTATTCTTACTTCAGATACTTGTCGTAAGGTTGCTACTGCTAAATTTGTCTATGAAGGCACTACAATTACAGTAGCTGGAATGGCAAAAGGTGCTGGCATGATTGAACCTAATATGGCTACGATGCTTGCTTATATCGTGACTGATTTGCAGGCTGATAGTGATCACTTACAATTCTTAATTAAGAATATTTGCGACAAGACATTTAATTGTATTTCAGTAGATGGAGATATGAGTACGAACGATACTGTGCTACTATTTTCAAACGGACAATCTGGGCTCAGTGTAAACAAGTCACCAGAGCTATTAAAATCCTTCAAAGAGGCAGTTTTTAAAGTCTGCGATACTATGGCTGAAAAGATTGTTGGCGATGGTGAAAAGGCCTCCAAACTAGTAGAACTAATAGTCGAAGGCTGTGAGAGTCCGGTCGACGCGGAAAAAGTAGCACGGGCAGTTGGCAACTCATTACTAGTGAAAACATCCTGGCATGGTGGTGATCCAAATTGGGGACGTCTTGCAGATGCTGCCGGATATGCATGCGTGGGACTAGAAGAAGAATGCTTCGATATACACTATGACAATTGTCCCGTATTAGTAGCAGGCAGACCACAGGACGAAAACATCGAACAATGGAAAACCATAGTCGCAAAGAATCGCTTTCGTGTCACACTAAATCTTAATAAGGGTGAAGGATCCTTTCGCTTACTTACCTCCGATTTAAGTGAAGCATATGTTGCATTCAACAAATCTGAATAATTTGCACGTTTACACTCTTACAATATTAAAGCCACTTAATCCTCAGTAAATCTTCATGTGATGACAACGCTTAATCAACTCGATGTGACTACAAAAGCAGCGGTACTTCTTGAGGCTCTGCCATATATACAACGCTTTAGGGGGGCAATATTTGTGGTTAAATACGGTGGAGCTTTTATGGATGATGCAGATCCGGAGGTAAGAACTCGAGTAGCTACTGACATAGCTTTCTTGCATGCAGTAGGTATCAAAGTAGTCGTTGTGCATGGTGGCGGGAAGGCTATCAGCCGTGCATTAAACAAAGCGAATATAGCCAGTCATTTTAAACATGGGTTGCGTATCACTGATGCAAAAACTGTTAAAGTTGTTGAGCAAACGCTCAATCGAGAAGTAAATTTAGAAATTTGCGAAATACTTCAGGCTAAAAATGCAAGCCCTCTTAGCATTCTTGGTAATAACTTACTAATATGTGAATCAAAAAACATAGAAGTAGATGGAAATATCGTCAATCTAGGGTTTGTTGGTAGTACGCATACGGTGAAAACTAAGATCATTAAAAAAGCTCTCAACAATGGGTATATTCCAGTTATCAGTCCAATCGCATGCGATGAAAATGGCCAAATATATAATACTAACGCAGATGAAGCAGCCGGCAAAGTTGCAGCATCATTGCGAGCTAGGCGCTTAGTATACCTTTGCGACGTGCCCGGACTGATGAGTGATATGTACGATTCAAATTCAATAATTTCTACAATTAAAACGGATGAGGTCGATACATATGTAGCTAAAGGAACCATCAACAAAGGAATGATTCCAAAAACAGAAAGTGCAGTAAGAGCTTTGAACAGTGGAGTGAACCGGGTGCATTTTATTCACGGAGAACAACCTCATAGCTTGCTACTTGAAATCTTCACTGATAAGGGTGTCGGCACAGAAATCATTAATGCATAATATTAAAGAATAATGAAACATCATACATCATTAATGCATAATTACGCAGCACCTGCATTCAACGCAGTTAGCGGAAAGGGAGTATATTTACATGATGATAGTGGAAACAGATACTTAGACTTCGGTAGCGGCATTGCCGTCACCTCGGTAGGACACTCCCACCCCCATTGGGTTCAAGAGGTACAAGCACAAACAGAAAAATTATCTCACTGTAGCAACCTATACGCCATACCAAGTCAGCATAAGCTCGCTGATCGACTGGTTGAGAAGGCAGGGGGATCTGGAAAAGTTTTATTTTGTAACAGTGGCGCAGAATCAAATGAAGCATTGATCAAGCTTGCGCGTTTGCACGGGCGAAATAAAGCAGGTAAAGAAAACGAATGCTTCAAAATAGTTTGTGCACACAATGCTTTTCACGGAAGAACCTTTGGTGGAATGTCTGCTACACCGCAAATGAAAGTACAAGATGGCTTTCAGCCCCTACTCGATGGATTCTCATTTGCCACGCTCAATTCGATTGAAAGCTTCGACGAATCAATCGACAAAGATGTTGCAGCAGTTTTTATAGAATCCATACAAGGCGAAGGTGGAATCTTCCCTGCAGAAGATAGTTTCCTAAAAGAATTACGAGCTCTGTGCACAGAGCGAGAAGTTCTTTTGATGTTAGACGAGGTGCAGAGTGGAATTGGACGCAGCGGTCATTTTTTTGCCTTTGAAAGTAGTGGAATACTTCCCGATGCAATTGGTATGGCAAAAGGCTTAGGTGGAGGATTTCCAATTGGAGCTATATGGACTGCTGATCCCTATGTGGAACTGTTCCAACCTGGTTCACATGGAACAACATTTGGGGGCAATCCGCTGGCATCAAGTGCTGCTAATGCAGTGCTGGATATTATAGAAAATGAAAATCTCATCGAAAAAGTCACTCGTTTTAGTAAGAAATGGCACGATTCGCTTAAGGCGCTTGCAGAGAAGTACCCACAACTTATTACCGGCGTACGGGGGCGCGGTTACATGGTTGGTTTGCCCTTAAATACTGATGCCATAAAAGTAACATTTTTAGCTAAGGAAAAAGGCCTTTTAGTTGTGCCCGCAGGAAAGAACACTATTCGTCTACTTCCTGCCCTCATTGCCACTCAAGAAGATTTAGACAAAAGCGTACAAATACTCGATGCTGTTTTTTCAGAAATCAGTTAACCCAATAATTTATATACTAATAATAAATGCACCATTTTTTAAAAGAAACCGATTTCACTTTGGATCAGGCGCAAGCAATCTTCAAGCTTGCTCAAACTTTTAAGAAAGATCGGCATAATTGTCCGGACGCTCTGCTAGAGCAATCATGGGGATTACTTTTTTATAAAAGCAGTACGCGTACTCGAATATCATTTGAAGTTGGCGTCAATGAACTTGGTGGGTTTCCTTTAGTGCTGAACACTGATCAAACTCAAATTAATCGAGGTGAAAGCTTAGCAGATACCGCAAAGGTTTTGTCACGCTATTTACAAGGATTAGTCGTACGTTCGTATGGTCATGATATTGTTGAGACTTTTGCTGCAGAAGGTGATATTCCTATCATCAATGGATTAACTGACTTTAATCATCCCTGCCAACTGTACACAGATCTCTTTTCAATGCTAGAGCGCTATTCACCAGATGAGATGGATATCACTCAACTAAAAGGCAAAAAAATTGCCTTTTTCGGTGATTGTGCCAGCAATATGGCAAATTCGTGGATACTATGTGCTGCATATTTTGGTATGCAAATCGTTCTTGCTGGACCTCAAGAATTTTCACCAACGAAAGTAATACAAAAGGTACTAAAGAACGAACAATTACCAGTCGAATTTACATTTACTGAAAATGCAAATACTGCTGCAAAAGATGCAGATGTTCTATATACCGATGTCTGGGTATCAATGGGAGACGAGCAAGATGCGCAGGAACGTCGTAGTGTAATGAAGCCTTACCAAGTAACTGAAGAGCTAGTTGCACTCGCAAAAAAAGATGCTTTATTTATGCATTGTCTGCCTGCTCACCCCGGAGAAGAAGTCAGTGAAGCTGTTTTGGACAGCCCGCAAAGCATCATATTCGATCAAGCTGAAAATCGTCTGCACACGCAGAAAGCGATTATGGCACAGTTAGTAAAAATGAATTTACCAACCTGAGAATAAATCAGATTGATTGGGACTTAAAAAACTATTTTAAACCTTCATATAAAGATTTAAAAATCCATATCCAAGAAAATCAAAATATAACCTATCAAAACATGAATACTAAACTTAGATCCTTATTAATGAGCCTATTTTTAACTATTAGCCTAAGCGCTCAAAATGTTTCCACGGATACTAGTAAAGAAAGAATTGATATCATTGGAATCATTGAAGTAGTCAAAGCAGACACCTCGCTTAAGTTAGTTACAGCCGACATTGATTATATGATTTGGACGAAACCAGTAATAGAAAAACTTAAACCGATGATTGGCAAAAAAGTACAAATAAAAGGAGTAGCTAAGCCAACTGTAGATGGCCTGCGCAAACACATTGTATACATGCAATCATGTAAAGCTATCGACTAATTACACTAGTAAACTAGTACAAGCTAATTGCTGTTAACTTGGACACGAATGAATTTACTCAGATTAAGATCTTCTGTAGGAATTATATTAATAATCTTATCATAATAACCATCAAAACTTTCGTTGGAAGCTTGCTCTGCATAATTAGCCGCATTCCAAGGGCTATTTAAATCTGTTGTTGTCTCCAAGACATACGTAGTAGTAGAGTTTTTTCGCCTAGGGTAATTAAAGAGAACCGAGCCACTTTCAGAAGTAATAGAGACACGATAAGGAACTAAATCTTTGTTTTTAGGATCACCGCCCAGTGCAAATTCCTCCAGATTAGAGTACTGGTCGTCATCATAGTCGTGAGTGACGCCACTTGGATTCAGCCCATTCGTATAGGCCCATTGTTCAAAAGAATTCTGCACATAAGCATTTAATACAAAATCATCTAAGTATATAGTATTTTTTACATTGTCACTACGCACGATTCGAAGCTGCAAGTAATCTCCATCATGAGCAGCTAAGCTAGAGGCATCAATACTGCCCTCAAAGCGCTCCCATGTATTCGCAACAGAGTTCTCAATAGCTGTCACAATATCTACAAGGTGATTGAATGAACCATCTATATTTGGACTACTCCAAAGCTCTACATCAACCGTAGCCGAGTTATTACCAGTCGGGGAGATATCATTATCACCGCTGTAAAGCCAGAAAGATAAAGTGTATGTTTTATTTACATCCAATGGTTGCTCTAATAATTGTATCACAGGACTTGTAGTCCAGCGCTGCTGAAATTTTAGGGCGAAGTTTCCTGTATGCACTACGCTGCCCTCACGACTTATTTGATATAAATTGGCACTGGGCTCAATTGTCACCCACCGATCTATACTTCCCTCAATAGAATCTGGGAGAGACGATGCACTGAGCCACTCAAAGCTAGGATCAATCAGTAAGTTGCGTCCTGCAGTCGCCAAATGTGGTACCATTTCTAGTAATGCATTAGATAAATAATTTTTGTTTGTAATCGCAGTGGAATTATTGGAAGCAATTAAGTTAGTAAATTCATAAGGATCATTAGAGAGGTTGTATAACTCTTCCTGGCCATTTTCATAACGTATATAACGCCAGTCTCTAGATCGCACTGCGAAATTTTTGCTTTGAGGGTCATCTGAAGTTTCCGTACTTACCATGGATAAAGCTATATCGGGACCAGACCAAACTCCAGCGGATGGGTCAGTTAAAAGTTGGCGCAGGCTGTATCCATCTAAATCTGCTCCCAGTGAATTTTTTTTGGTATCTGTCGTTAGCCCGCACAAATCACGCACTGTAGGATATAAATCAATTAAACTGACTGGTTCGTCTACCTGATGCCCTGCACTGGAATTAAGCCCAGGCACTCGAATTACTAGTGGCACTCGTGTGCTATTTTCCCAGAGGGTATTTTTTGACAAAGCTTCTTTTTCCCCGAATTCGTAGCCATGGTCGCTGGTTAAAATCACTATGGTATCGCTCGCATGTATGCTAGCATTTAGTGCATTCATTAAAGCGCCGATTTGATCATCAACAAAACTCACGCAAGCTAAATATGCCTGCAAATAAGCTTTAAGGAAGTGCTCTTCGCTTGCATAGGTTGTTCCGTCAGCGCTGGTTTCTCCCACTGAATCTACCAGTGAACTGTATACCTTAAAAGTAGAGGTGCTCGGTTTCGCATTATTTCTAAAATACGTATCTGCGATGTCATTATCGATTCGTGGTGGCAAAACTAAGGTTTCCAGAGGGTATTGATCGAAGTAACTCTGAGGGGCAACAAGCGGGGTATGCGGGTTGTGGAAGCCTACCATCATGAAGAATTTATCATCTGCCCCTAATAAATTTAGTTTATTCACAGCCCACTTTCGCACAGATTCATCCTGCATATCGTCGCGATTTATATCGCTCTTATAATTATATGCCCCCGCGGATAACCAACCAGATTTCCACCAACCTGTGTGACCATTTACGGTGGGCACATCAGCTAAGGATCCAAACAAACTATTTAAATTACCCGCTCCATTATAAAAAGTGTAGGGAATTTTTGGATGATTAACGGTTTCGCCCACTGATTGATCGTACACCATAGGTCCATAATTCGCTTTTGCCCCAAATTCACTCCAATCGGTTTGCAACTGCCCCGCCATTGGGTGCCCAGATGGATAAATGTAATCATCCTCCAAATCAAAATGCATAATCTTTCCAGTACCATAAGACTGGTAGCCATTATCACGCATATAATGCATGATCGTTTTCGAATTTTGCAAAATTGAATTTTCAAACCAGTTTGCTTTGCCTGGATTGTACCAATTTTCAAAGGCGTAATTATTAGAGTTGTGCGGATAGATTCCTGTCAGGAAAGAAGAGCGACTCGGTCCACAAATCGGTGCATTGCTGTGCGCATTAATAAATGTGACACCGCTGACTGCCAAAGCATCCATATGTGGGGTCTGCGCCTGCGGGTGACCACCGAAAACACCTTCAAAATCGTTGAGATCATCACAAATAATCCACAAGACATTACAATTTTCAGGAATCGAATCGTCACCAAATAACCAAAACGAAGAATAAAATAATAACGATAAAGTAAATAAATATGAAAGTTTTAAGAACAAATCTTTAAATGGGGTTAGAAAAGATAAAAAAACTCGTGGAATGAGAAAAACTAAAAACTCAAAAAGATAGAATTACTAATTAGTAAAAAAGATAAATTGGATCGACAGATAGTTTGTAAATTATTTTCAAAAACTTCGAGAAAATATATTGTTAGTTCGCAGTAGGCTTGCCAAATTACCGAAATCTTAAGTTATGCTATCGTTACTTCTACAGGGTCGTCCCGCATTTTCAAATTTCCGTCTACAAGCACTGCGCCATACATTAAACGATGTTATTCAAAATAAGGATATCAGCTACTTGGACGCCGTCGAGATCTACTGTATCGAAATCGTAGAACCTCTGGATGACAATACGACTAAGCGCATCTATAGCTTACTCAATGCCACGCAAGAATTTGATCGCAGTCATGGTTTCTTTGTCATGCCGCGAAAAGGAACTATTTCGCCATGGTCTTCTAAGGCAACTGACATATTCCATAACTGTGGACTAAAGAAAGTCTTACGTGTTGAGCGCGGTATCCACTTTAAAATTAGCACTCTAAACAGTCTAGAACTAGGCATTGAGGCGCTCGGTTCAGCAACCATCGCGCTACATGATCGCATGACAGAGGAAGTGTATACCAGCTTATCAGACTTTTTTGGTCATTGCGACCCTGCCAGAATGCGCACGGTACCAATCATTAAGAAGGGGTCAAAAGCACTTATTAAGGCAAATCTCGATTGGGGCCTCGCAATGTCCAGTGAAGAAGTTGAGTACTTAGTCGAAGCATACAACAAAATAGAGCGTGATCCGACTGACACTGAACTAGTAATGTTTTCGCAGGTCAATTCGGAGCACTGTCGACACAAAATTTTTAACGCTGACTGGATCATTGATGGCTCTCCTAGCGAGCAATCACTATTTAAGATGATTCGTAACACCCATGAGATAAATCCTGACGGGGTATTAGTCGCCTATTCAGATAACTCAGGCGTCCTCGAAGGCTCGCTTGGAGATTGGTGGGAAGTCGCTGTCGAGGATGGTAGTTATCGCTACCGAAAAACACCAACACGTCTCGATATTTTGTGTAAAGTCGAGACCCACAATCATCCAACAGCCATCTCACCCTTTTCTGGCGCTGCTACTGGTGTTGGCGGTGAAATCCGCGACGAAGGAGCCACAGGTATCGGCGGACGTCCTAAGGCTGGACTATCTGCCTTCATGGTGTCGGATTTGAAAGTACCTGGCTACAAGCAGCCTTGGGAGCAAACGAGAGCGGAGCACCCTAGTCGTATGGCATCGCCTCTGGCAATTATGCTCGAAGGTCCAATTGGTGGTGCAGCCTTTGGCAATGAATTTGGCCGTCCACAAATATGCGGTATGTTCCGCACCCTTGATATCGTACACAATGGTATTTACCGTGGCTACCACAAGCCGATTATGGCCGCAGGAGGTATGGGTAATTTGAAACGAGAGCATGTCGCTAAAAAAGATATTCCTCCTAAAGCACTAATTATTCAATTGGGTGGTCCTGCAATGAAAATAGGTCTTGGTGGAGGCGCGGCATCATCGATAGGAGCAGGTTCTCAATCGGAAACGCTAGACTTTGACTCCGTACAGCGCGGCAACCCAGAAATGGAGAGACGCTGTCAGCAGGTAATCGACGGTTGTATCGCACTTGGTGCGGCTAACCCGATGCTCTCAATACACGATATCGGAGCGGGCGGGCTTTCCAATGGACTTCCCGAACTCATCGAAGCGACTGGTGGGCGTTTCTATCTGCGTAAAATAAACAATGAAGATAGTTCAATGAGCCCAATGGAGATCTGGTGCAATGAATCGCAAGAGCGTTATGTGATGGCTGTCTTACCAGAGTGCATAAAAGTATTTGAGTCACTCTGCTCTAGAGAGCGCTGCCCCTTCGCAATTGTAGGTGAGGCAACTGATGATGGTCGTCTTGTGCTAGAAGATAGTCATTATGATAACAAACCGATCGATATGGAAATAGGAGTACTACTTGGCAAGACTCCAAAAATGGTACGTGATGTCGTACGCCTAACCGAGGCACATGCCGCACTTGAAACAGCTAATATTCAATTAGATATTGCGGTCGATCGTGTTCTACGCTTTCCTGCAGTCGCCAATAAAACTTTTCTCATAACTATCGCGGATCGCAGTATCACTGGTATGGTAACTCGCGATCAAATGGTTGGACCGTGGCAGACTCCAGTAGCTGATGTTGCCGTGACTTCAAGCAGTATGGATGCTTACACAGGTGAAGCGATGGCCATAGGCGAGCGTACTCCACTAGCTATTGTAAATGCACCTGCGTCAGGACGAATCGCAATTGGTGAATGCTTGACCAACATTGCTGCTGCAAATGTTGGCGAAATCGGCAATATCAAACTCTCAGCAAACTGGATGGTGGCCGCTGGTGAAGCAGGAGAAGACGCTATGCTCTACGATACCGTACAGGCTGTAGGTATGGAGCTCTGCCCTGCCCTAGGCATCTGTATTCCTGTGGGTAAGGATTCGATGTCTATGCAAACTAGTTGGCAGGATAGCGCTGGCGCACAGCACAAACAAGTATCGCCACTAAGCCTTATGATCACCGGTTTCTCTAGCGTGGCAGATGTGCGCAAAACCCTCACTCCAGACCTAAAGTCGCATGATAGCAGTTTGCTACTAATCGATCTTGGCAGCGGCAAGAACCGTCTCGGAGGTTCATCTCTTGCCCAAGTTTATAATCAAATCGGTGCTAAAACGCCAGATCTTGACAGCCCTGAGCAATTTCTCGGTTTTTTTAGTGCGATACAAGAAATGCTCAGCGAGGATTTAATTCTGTCTTATCACGACCGTGGAGATGGAGGTTTAATTACCACCCTCGCAGAGATGGCCTTCGCTGGGCGCAAGGGAATTAGAATGATTTTGGATCATGCACTAGCCTCTTCTCAATCGCCATCGCCGCTTAATATTCTCTTTGCAGAAGAGCTAGGAGCTGTCATTGAAGTCGACAAGAACATGCTCAGCGCTGTGATGACTGTACTGTCTAAATATAAAGTAGCTGATATCACGCAATTAATTGGAAACACCACCGCTAACGATACACTCAGCGTCATCCTAAATAACCAGACGATCTACTCGGAAAGCCTCACTACCCTAAATCGTGCTTGGTCCGAGCTCACTTACCACATGCAGGCGCAGCGAGATAATCCCGAATGCGCACAGGAAGAATACGACGCCTTACTCAAGCCGAACTCGGGGACTCTAATTGAGCCCAGCTACGATCCTGACGCAGTATTTTACATCACATCAGGACAGCGCCCCAAGATGGCGATCTTTCGGGAACAAGGTATCAATGGACAAAACGAAATGGGCTTTGCCTTTGATCGTGTAGGATTTGATGCGATCGATGTGCATATGACGGATCTCCTAACTGAGCGGACCAACCTTGAAGACTATGCTGGCCTAGTTGCCTGTGGTGGCTTCTCCTATGGAGATGTCCTCGGTGCTGGTTCTGGTTGGGCTAAAAGTATTTTATACAATGATAAGCTCAAAGATATGTTCCAAGCCTTCTTCGAGCGTAACAGTAGCTTCAGCCTAGGCGTCTGTAATGGTTGCCAAATGATCTCTCAACTCAAAGAACTAATCCCAGGCGCCGCATACTGGCCGGAGTTTAAACGTAACCGCTCCGAGCAGTTCGAAGCGCGCTACGCAAATGTTGAAGTGCTCAATAGCCCAAGCCTGTTTTTTCAGGGTATGCAGGGCAGCCTACTGCCGATACCCATTGCTCACGGTGAGGGACGCGCCGATTTTTCAACGACGGGAGATTTAGATCAGTGTATGGAGCAAAAGCTAGTCAGCGCCCGCTACATTGACCCTGATGGAGCACCTGCAGACAGCTATCCGCATAATCCCAACGGATCACCAGAGGGAGCCACAGCCTACTCGAGCAGCGATGGACGCGCAACAATCATGATGCCACACCCCGAGCGATTGTTTAGAGCTGTGCAGATGAGCTACCGACCAAAGGACCAGTTCACTGGCGAAGCAGGCCCGTGGATGAAGATGTTTCAAAATGCTGCCGAATATGCCGATTCAGTCTAATC